>NZ_JBWKCC010000005.1:101285-194329 GCF_056436655.1 Streptomyces sp. NPDC043427
TCCCCCCTCCCCCCCCCTCCCTCCCCCCCCCCCTCCCCTCCCCCCTCCCCCCCCCCTCCTCCCCCCCCCCCCCCCCCCCACCCCCCCCCCCCCCCCCCCCCCCCCCACGGTGGGGAGGCGTCCCCCGAGTCGCGTTCAGTCGCCGACGGCGACGCGCTCCGCCTCCTGGGGGGTGGACTTGGCGACCACCACGGAGGCCTGCGGGCGACGGGTGCGCAGTCCCGTGAGGGAGATCAGCAGCCCGGCGACGGCGATGCCCGTGGCGACCATGAACCCGGGCCGGTAGCTGTCGAGGACGGCCTGCGGGGTCGGGTCCGAAGGGGCGCCCGCGGTCACCACCGCCGTGACGACGGCCAGGAAGATCGCGCCGCCCACCTGCACGGAGGTGTTGAGCAGTCCGGAGACCATGCCCTGCTCGTGGTCGTCGACGCCGTTGGTGGCCTGGATGTTGAGCGACGGGAAGACCAGGGCACAGGCGGCGCCGATCAGCAGCATGCTCGGCAGGATCACCGCGGCGTACACCGGGTCGAGGTCGACGCGCAGGAACAGTGCGTACCCGAGGACCATGAGTGCGAAGCCGCCCGCGATCAGCCGCTGGGTGCCGAACCGGTCGACGATCGCGCCCACCTTCGTCGACGACACCGCCACCAGTGCGCCCGCGGGCAGGAAGGCGAGCGCCGTGTGCAGCGCCGACCAGCCGAGCAGCGACTGCATGTAGAGCGTCGCCAGGAACTGGAAGCCGACATACGAGCCGAAGAAGGCCATCGCGCCGAGCTGCGCGCGGATCTGGCTTCCGGAGCGCAGCACGCCGAGCCGGATCAGCGGTCCCGCCGAGCGTCGCTCCACCAGGACGAACACCGTCAGGAGCGCGGCCACCGCGAGGAAGGACAGCAGCGTGCGGGCCGACGCCCAGCCGGCCTCCGGTGCCTGGACGACGGTGAAGACCAGCAGCAGCATCGAGGCGGTGCCGAGGATGGCGCCGGGGACGTCGTAGCCGTTGTGGTCCTTCTCCCGTTCGCTGCGCGGCAGCAGCTTCAGACCGGCGACGAGCGCGATCAGGGCGATGGGGGCGGGCAGCAGCATGGTCAGGCGCCAGCTGGCCTCGGTGAGCAGGCCGGACAGCACCAGGCCCATGGAGAAGCCGGTGGCCGCGCAGGTGGTGTAGATGGAGAGCGCGCGGTTGCGCAGCGGGCCCTCCGGGAACGTGGTGGTGATGATCGACAGGCCGGCCGGTGCGGTGAAGGCCGCGCTCAGGCCCTTGATGAAGCGGCTGGCGATCAGCAGCGGACCGGAGTCGACGAGCCCGCCGAGCAGCGAGGCCAGCGCGAAGACGCCGAGCGCGATCAGGAAGACCTGGCGGCGGCCGAGCAGGTCGGCGGTGCGTCCGCCGAGCAGGAGCAGACCGCCGTAGCCCAGGATGTAGCCGCTGACGATCCATTGCAGCGTCGAGGTCGACAGACCGAGGTCGGAGCCGATGGACGGCAGGGCGACGCCGACCATCGACACGTCCAGCGCGTCCAGGAACATCGCGGCGCAGAGCACCAGCAGGGTGCCCCACAGTCGGGGGGTCCAGCGAACCGTCGAGGACGGTGACGCGGGGGTGGTGAGCGGAGAGGTCATGCGGAAGACACTACATGCGCATGCATTGGATGCAAACGCATTTAATTCCGATGCAACAAAGTCGCTTTTCTGCTACGGTGCGCCCATGGCGGCGAAGAAGGCCGAGCAGGCGCTCGTGGACCAGTGGCGGGACATCCTGTCGCTGCACGCCCGCACGCACTGCGAACTCGACCGTGCCCTGCACCAACACGGCCTGTGCGGCAGCGACTTCGAGGTGCTCGACGTCCTCGCCGAGGGCTCCACGTCGGACGGCGCGTGCAGCAGCTACCGCGTCCAGGAGATCTCCGAGCGCGTGCATCTGAGCCAGAGCGCGCTGTCCCGGCTGATCGCCCGGCTGGAGAAGGACGGTCTCGTCGAGCGCGGGATGTGCGCGGAGGACCGCCGAGGCGTCCGCGTGTCACTCACCGGGAAGGGGCGTGCGCTGCACGGCGAGGTGCTGCCGGTACAGCGCGCGGTGCTGACCCGGATGCTGGCGGGCGAACAGACCGGCTGACCGCCCGCCGATCTCGGTCAGATCGCCGACGTCTCCCGCCAGAACGCGGCCAGCGAGGCGTCGCCCGTCACCGTGGGAATCGGCACCCGGTTCCACAGCGCCAGGTACAACTGCTCGGCAGGACCGGACAGTTCGCATTCGGCGTCCCCGGACACGCCCCGGGTGGCGGCAGGCGGCTCGGACGTCAGCCGTACGGTCCACACCGCGTCCGCGTCCGTGACGCGCACCCGCAGCACCCGGGGTTCGTCCGTGCGGACCCGGCTCTTCTGCCGGGCGTGGAAGCCGCGCAGCAACTCGTCGATACCGTCCACCGCGAAGTCGGTGCCGATCGGATGCGGCGGACCGGCGAGCGCCGACTCGGCGTCGTAGCGGTGCACCGCCGTCTCGTGCGCCTGCCGCCGTGCCCAGAACGCCAGGGGCGAAGGGGCCGGCAGGAAGGCCCAGCACTCCGTGTCGGACGGCGCGGCGGCCAGGGTGTCCACGAGATGGCGGTGGCTGTCCCGGTACCAGGCCACCAGCTCGGGGCCGTCGACGTCCGGGGCGTCACCCAGCGGCCGGGGCGAGGTGTGGCCCTCGGCGACGAACCCCGCCGCCCAACGGTGGACGGCGCCCGTGTGGCGCAGCAGATCCCGCACCTGCCACTCCGGGCAGGTCGGCACCTTGGCATCGGTCCCGGCCTGCGCGGCGGCCGCGGCCAGCCACTGGCCCTCCTGGTCGAGGACCTCGACGAACTCGGCAGTCTCCATGGGGGAGAGTCTGCCTGATGGAGTGCGGTCGAAGGCCAGCGCTTTTTCCGTGACCACGCTCGTCCTTCAGTGGCCGCTTGTGATCACAGCACCACCACCGAACGCAGCACGTCGCCGTGGTGCATCCGCTCGAACGCCTTCTCCACCTGGTCGAGCTGGATCGTCTCGGTCACGAACGCCCCGAGGTCCAGGCGGCCCTGGAGGTGCAGGTCGATCAGCATCGGGAAGTCCCGGCTCGGCAGACAGTCGCCGTACCAGGACGACTTCAGGGCGCCGCCGCGGCCGAACACGTCCAGCAGCGGGAGTTCGAGCTTCATCTCGGGAGTCGGTACGCCCACCAGGACGACCGTGCCCGCCAGGTCGCGGGCGTAGAAGGCCTGCTTGTAGGTCTCCGGGCGGCCGACCGCCTCGATCACCACGTCCGCGCCGAACCCGCCGGTCAGTTCACGGATCGCCTCCACCGGGTCCGTCTCGCGCGAGTTGACCGTGTGGGTGGCCCCCATCGTGCGGGCGGTCTCCAGCTTGTGGTCGTCGATGTCGACGGCGATGATCCTCGCCGCGCCCGCCAGGTTCGACCCGGCGATCGCCGCGTCCCCGACACCGCCGCAGCCGATGACCGCGACCGTGTCACCCCGGCCGACATCGCCGGTGTTGATCGCCGCGCCGATGCCGGCCATCACCCCGCACCCCAAAAGCCCCGCCACCTGCGGAGTCACCGACGCATCGACCTTCGTGCACTGGCCGGCCGCGACCAGCGTCTTCTCCGCGAACGCGCCGATCCCGAGAGCCGGGGACAGCTCCTGGCCCGTCGAGGCGAGCGTCATCCGCTGCCTGGCGTTGTGGGTGTCGAAGCAGTACCAGGGCCGACCGCGCAGACACGCCCGGCACTGCCCGCACACCGCACGCCAGTTCAGGATCACGAAGTCACCCGGCGCGACATCGCTGACGCCCTCGCCGACCGACTCCACCACCCCGGCCGCCTCATGCCCGAGCAGGAAGGGGAACTCGTCGTTGATCCCGCCCTGCTTGTAGTGCAGGTCGGTGTGGCAGACGCCGCATGCCTGGATCTTCACCACGGCCTCGCCCGGCCCCGGGTCGGGGACCACGATCGTCTCGACCCGTACCGGTTCGTCCTTCTCCGGTGCGATCACGCCGCGCACTTCCTGCGCCATGGGTCAGTGGCCTTTCTCGGAGTAGTCGTGGAAGCCGCGCCCGGACTTCCGGCCGAGCAGCCCGGCCTCCACCATGCGCAGCAGCAGGGGTGGCGGGGCGTGCAGCGGGTCCTTGAAGTCGGCGTACATGGCTTCGGCGATGGCGGTGAGGGTGTCCAGGCCGATGAGGTCGGCCAGACTCAGCGGGCCCATGGGGTGGGCGCAGCCGAGGACCATCCCGGTGTCGATGTCCTCCGCGGAGGCGAAGCCGGACTCCAGCATCCGGATCGCGGAGAGCAGGTAGGGCACCAGGAGGGCGTTCACCACGAAGCCGGCCCGGTCCTGAGCGCGGATCACCTTCTTGCCGAGTACCCGGGTGACGAAGTACTCCGCGCGGGACTGGGTCTGAGCGCCCGTCAGCAGAGACGGCACGATCTCCACGAGCTCCAGCACCGGGACCGGGTTGAAGAAGTGCACCCCGATCACCTGCTGGGGCCGGGTGGTGGCCATACCCAGCTTCATGATGGGCAGCGAGGAGGTGTTCGACGCGAGCAGCGCGTCCTCCCGGGCGACGACCTTGTCGAGTGTGGCGAACAGCTCGACCTTCACCCGCTCGTCCTCGGTCGCCGCCTCCACCACCAGGTCCCGGTCGGCCAGGTCCGCCAGATCGGTGGTGACCCGTACGCGGGCGCGGGCCGCGTCACGTTCCGCGCCGGAGAGCTTGCCGCGCCGTACACCGCGGTCCAGCGAGGCGGTGAGCCGGGCGCGGCCGGCCGTGGCCGCGCCCTCACTGACCTCATGGACGACGACGTCAAGACCGGCCCGGGCGCACACCTCGGCGATGCCCGCGCCCATCAGGCCGCAGCCGACGACTCCCACCCTGCGAATCGGGTCCGCCGCGCTCATCGGAAGGCGGCCTCTCCCGTCAGGGCCTGGCCGATCATCAGGGTGTGCATCTCGACGGTGCCTTCGTACGTCAGGATCGACTCGAGGTTGTTGGCGTGCCGGATGACCGGGTACTCCAGCGAGATGCCGTTCGCGCCGAGGACCGTGCGGGCCGTGCGGCAGATCTCCAGCGCGGTACGGGTGTTGTTGAGCTTGCCGTAGCTGACCTGCTCGGGGCGCAGACCCCGGTCGTCCTTGACACGGCCGAGGTGGAAGGCCAGCAGGGTGCCCTTGTCGAGTTCGAGGGACATGTCGGTGAGCTTGGCCTGCGTCAGCTGGAAGGAGCTGATCGGACGGCCGAACTGGACCCGGTCGCCCGCGTAGGCCAGGGCCGTCCGGAAGGCCGAGCGGGCGGCGCCCATCGCGCCCCAGGCGATGCCGTAGCGGGCCTCGTTGAGACAGGACAGCGGGCCGCGCAGCCCGCGCACCTTCGGCAGCACGGCGGATCCCGGCAGCCGTACGGAGTCGAGGACGAGCTCGCTGGTCACCGACGCCCGCAGCGACATCTTGTGCTTGATCGCGGGCGCCGAGAAGCCGGGGGTGTCGGTCGGGACGACGAAGCCACGGATGCCGTCGTCGGTAC
Source organism: Streptomyces sp. NPDC043427 (assembly GCF_056436655.1). Taxonomy (NCBI): domain Bacteria; kingdom Bacillati; phylum Actinomycetota; class Actinomycetes; order Kitasatosporales; family Streptomycetaceae; genus Streptomyces; species Streptomyces sp. NPDC043427. The sequence continues at coordinate 106,824 of NZ_JBWKCC010000005.1, forward strand.
GGGCCCACACCACCGCGACGTCGGCGACCGACCCGTTGGTGATCCACATCTTGCGCCCGTCGAGGACCCAGTCTCCCCCACTCTCGGCTCCGCTCGAGCGGGAGGTGCCCCCACCGTCCCGTCTGGCGGCGGTGCGCATGCTGCCCGGGTCGGAGCCCGAGTCGGGTTCGGTGAGCCCGAAGCAGCCGATGGCGGTGCCCGCCGCGAGACGGGGCAGCCACTCCTCCTTCTGCTCCTCGGACCCGAACGCGTGGATCGCGTACATGGCCAGCGAGCCCTGGACCGAGACCAGGGAGCGCAACCCCGAGTCCGTGGCTTCCAGTTCGAGACAGGCGAGCCCGTAGTCGACGGCGCTCATCCCCGCGCAGCCGTAGCCCTCCAGGTGCATGCCCAGCAGGCCGAGCTCCCCGAGTTCCTTGGTGAGCCCGCGGATGTCCTCGATCTCCCCCCGCTCGAACCATTCCGCGATATGCGGTTCCACGCGCCGGTCGCAGAAGGTGCGGACGGCGTCGCGCACGGCCCGCTCGTCCGGGGTGAGCAGGCTGTCGAGTTCGAGGAGGTCGAGGGGATCGGCCGGTCGCCCGGCGTGCTGAGCGTGCATCTGGGTCTCCAAACAGGGGGGTGGTCAGGCCGTGGCCGTCGGGCTGATGATGAAGTTGCTGAAGCCGCCGTTGCGTCGGGCGATTCCGCCGATGGCCTCGTTGACCTGCTCCAGCGGGAACACCTGGTGTTCCAGCGGGCCGAGGTCGAGCAGTCCCGCCTCCACCAGGTCGGCCATGGCCTGGCCCTCACCGGAGGTGAACCACGCCGATCCGATGAGCCGCAGCTGCTGGTCCATCATCCGGTGGATGTCGATGGGCAGGTCACCGGCGACGGCGCCGATGTTCACCGCGATGCCGCCGCGCGCCATCGCCCGCATGCCGGCCAGGAAGGTCTCGTGCGGTGCGCCCGGGCCGAGCGCGTCGATGTAGATGTCGGCGCCGTAGCCGTCCGTCTCGTCGCGGATCCAGTCGTCGAGCGGGCCGTCGTCGAGGGAGCGCAGGTTCAGCCGGCCGCCCGCCAGTTTGCCGACCTGGTCCAGCAGGCCCTGGTCGCGGCCGGTGCCGTAGACGTGGGTCAGACCGAGGGCGGGCGCGAGGAGGGCCGCGCCGATGCCGAGGGTGCCGCTGATGCCGTTGATCAGGATCGTCTTGCCCGGTCCCGCGCCCGCCTTGCGCAGCGCGGAGTACATCGTGCCGAGGTAGCCGAAGCGGGCGGCCGCCTCGAAGGACAGGTTGTCGGGGAGCCGCACCAGGGAGTAGGCGGGCGCCACCATGTACTCGGCGAGGCCACCCTGGTAGCGGTCGAGCAGGTCGATCGCGGTCGGAGAGAAACCGAAGTACCCGGCGAAGGCGTAGCTGGCGCAGTTGATCGAGTCGTTGTTGCGACACGACCGGCACGACCCGCAGGAACGGCCCGGGTTGACGTACACCCGGTCTCCCGGCTTGAACGCCTGGACGCCCTCGCCGACGGCCTCGACGACGCCCGCCGGGTCCAGGCCGAAGATCGCGGGGAGGGTGGGCAGCGGGCTGTGCGGGAACCAGGTCGTCCACATGTTCAGGATGTTGGCGAGGTTCGGGACGATGTTGACGGCGTGCACGGCCACACGGACGTCGCCGGGGCCCGGCTCGGGAACGGGCAGATCCTCGAGCTTCATCGGCTCGCCGACGTGGTGCATCCGCGCGGCTCGCATGGTCGCACTCATGGCCTCTCCTTGGGGGTGGGTGGTGGAAACGACGCCGGGGGTGCCGACGGCCGTCTCGGACGCGTGGGGGGAGAGAAAAACGTGGGTGGGGGTAGGGTCAGTCGTCGAGCAGGTTCGACAGCCGGGCCCGCTGGAGCTTGCCCGTCGCCCCGCGCGGCAGGGCCGGTACGACACACAGCCGCCGTGGCCACTTGTGCCGGGCGAGCCTGCCGTCGAGGTGGGCGCGGATGGCGTCCAGATCCAGGGCCGGGGCGCCGGTCTCCGTGACCATGAACGCGGTCACGACCTCGCCCCAGACCGGGTGCGGCGCCCCGGACACGGCGACCTCGACGACGGCCGGGAGGTCGGCCAGCGCGTTCTCGACCTCGGCGGGGTCGACGTTCTCGCCGCCGGTGATGATCGTGTCCTTGACCCGTCCGACGACCTCCAGCCGTCCCCGCGGGTCGATCCGTCCCCGGTCGCCGCTGTGGAACCAGCCGTCGGGGTCGGTGGCGGGCCGCGGCCCTACGGCGGTCCAGTACGCGGAGGCGACGGACGGACCCCGGACCCAGATCTCGCCGGGGGCACCGTCCGGGGCGGCCGCGCCCGTCTCGTCCACGATCCGCAGCTCGACGTCCGGCACCGGCGGGCCCGCCGAGGTGGCCGGCTCTTCCGCGTCGGCGGAGTCGGGCACGTCCGCCGCCGAGTACGTCACCCCGGCGCTGGTCTCCGTCAGACCGTAGGAGTTGACCACCCCGATGCCGTGCCCGTGGAGCAGCGCCCGCGTCGCCGTCTGGGCCGGCGAGCCGCCGGAGAGGATCCACCGCAGGGTGCGCGGCTCGCCGGCGCCGAAGCGGGGATGCCGGGTCAGCAGCGCCGTCATGGCGGGGACCGCGAAGGCACAGGTCACCCGGTGGACCCGGACGAGGTCCAGGAACAGATCCGGGTCGAACCTCGGCGCCAGGACGACGGTCCCGCGCCGCGCCCAGGTGTACTGCGGGAGTCCGCCCAGTACGGCGACGTGGGCCAGCGGCGTCGACACGAGGGCGACGTCGTCCTCGCCGACGGGCAGCCGGGACAGCCCGCCCACCATGCTCCAGTGCAGGTTGGCGTGGGTCAGCGCGACGCCCTTGGGACGGCCGGAGGTGCCCGACGTGAATGCGATGATCGCGGTGTCGGAGTCGGCCGGCGGTTCGAGGTCGAGCCCGTCGACCGCTTCCTCCCCGCGCAGGTCGTCCCAGGTCAGGCGCACACCCGGCACCTCGTCCGCGCCCGGGAAGTGCTCGTCGGCGACGACGGCGCACGGCGAGGTCTCCGCGCAGAGGACGGCCAGTTCGCCGGCCGTCACCTGCGGATGGACGGGGACCAGGACGGCTCCCATCCGGGTCACCGCGAACAGCGTGATCAGCGCCTCGGGGCGGGCCGCCCCCTGCATCACCACCCGGTCGCCCCGGCACACCCCGGACTTCTCCAGGCGGGCGACGGTACGGCGGACGGCCAGGTCCAGCTCGGCATAGGTCCAGGACCGGTCGGTGAAGACCAGGGCGGGACGGGATCCCGCCTCGGCCGCACTGGTCACCAGATGGGCCCCGAACCAGGAGGTCGCGCTCATGCCCGCACCTCCGCCTTGCGTCTGGCGCGGGCGAGCGCGCCGAGGGTCGAGCCCGCGAGGTCCACGGCCCGTACCGGCGTGTCCCGCTCCAGCAGACGCCGGGCGGCCAGGTGCTCCGCGGGCCAGTTCAGCGTCTCCACAGCCACCAGCCGGTCGGCGCGGAAGGCGTACGCGGCGAGCCGTTCCGGGGAGCCGCCCGTCACCAGGCGCACGGTGTCGGAAGGGGCGCGCAGTCCGGCGATCTGCAACTTGATGTCACCCTGGTCGCTCCAGAACCACGGCAGGCTCGTGTACGCCGACGGCGTGACCGCACCGCCGATGCGACGGCCCACCAGCGCACCCTGGTCGGTGGCGTTCTGCACGGACTCCAGGCGCACCAGCCCGTCCGCGTGCGGGTGGGGATGGCGGGCGCAGTCGCCGACGGCGGAGATCCGCGGGTCGCTGACCGACCGGAGCTGCTCGTCCACGATCACTCCGTCGTCCACGGCCAGGCCGGCGTCCCGCGCCAGCTCGTCCCGGGGGGAGGCACCGATGCCGTAGACCACGAGGTCGGCGGGGAGCGTGCCGTGGTCCGTGACGACCCGGCGCACCCGGCCCCGCGTGCCCTCGATCGCCCGGACGGCCGTCCCGGTCAGGACGCGGACCCCGCTGCGTTCGTGGCGGTCCCGCAGATGCTCCTGGAGCTGTGGTGAGACGGCCCGACTCAGGAGCCCGTCGGCCAGCTCGACGACGGTGACGTGGGTGCCGCGCGCGGCGGCGACCTGGGCGAGTTCGAGGCCGATGAACCCGCCGCCCACGACGACCACTTCCCGGGCCGTCGTCAGCGCCCGGCCGACGGCCAGGGCGTCGTCGAGGGAGCGCAGGGCGTGCACGCCGGTCAGCTCGGCGCCGGGGACGGGCAGCGGGCGGTTGCGCGCGCCGGTCGCCAGGACGAGGTGGCTGTACGGGACACTCGTGCCCGTGGAGGTGAGGACCGTACGGGCGGCGGGGTCGAGCGCGACCACGTACTCGCCGAGGCGCAGGTCGATGTCCCGCTCACGGTAGAAGGAATCCGGCACCAGCTCCACGCGGACGCCGTCCGGCTCGGTGTGGGCCTTCTTGGACAGCGGTGGGCGCTGGTACGGCAGGTGGGGCTCGTCGGTGAAGACGGTGACCGGGCCGTCGTGGCCCGCCCCGCGCAGGGCCGACACGACGCTGAAGCCGGCCTGTCCGCCGCCGACCACGACCACGCCCGCCTTGCTCGTCATACCTGCTCCTCGGGCACGTGCACGACCAGGCCGTCCAGCCCGTCGGAGAGCTGGATCTGGCAGCTGAGCCGACTGGTCGGCCGGCGTTCGGCGGCGGTGAAGTCCAGCATCTCGTCCTCGACGTCGTTCGGCGGCCCCGCGAGGTCGCTCTGCCGGGCGTCGACGTAGACGTGGCAGGTGGCGCAGGCGGCGTTGCCGCCGCACTCCGCGACGATGCCCGCGACGCCGTTGGACACGGCCGCCTGCATCAGCACCGTCCCCGACGCGGCCGTGACCTTGTGTTCGCTCCCGTCGGGCAACTGGAAGATGACGGTTGGCATGAAGTCCTCCCGGTGGGAGCGGCTCAGGCTGCTTGCCAGGTGACGTGCAGCGAGGTGAGTCCTCGGAACACCCAGCCCTCCACGCGGTCCTCCGGGTCATGGGCGAGACGGAGTCCCTTGAGGCGGCTGAAGACGAGGGGCCAGGCGATCGCGCTGACCTCGTGGCGCGCGACCCACGCGCCCATGCAGAAGTGCGGGCCGCCGCCGAAGGCGAGGTGGGGGCGGTGGGGGCGGTCGACGTCGAACTCGTCGGCCCGCTCGAAGACCGAGTCGTCCCGGTTCCCCGAGGCGATCACCAGGGCCACGCGGCTGCCGGCGGGCAGGGTCACCCCGGCGATCTCGTAGTCCTGCGTGAGCTGGCGCGGATACATGCCGATCGGCGAGATCCAGCGTGCCGTCTCCTCGAACACCCGCTTCCACAGCGCCGGGTCCTTCGCCACCCGGTCGAGGACCTCGGGGCGGCGCAGCAGCGCCCAGGCTCCGACGCTGAAGACGTCACGCGGCTCGTTGACACCGCCCCCGATGATGACCTTGACGTTGTTCTGGATCTCGGTGAGCGCCACCGGCTCCGGGGCGTTGACCATCGAGGAGATGACCGAGCCGTCGGGCTCGCGCAGGGCGGCCTCGGCCATCTCGGCCACCGCATCCTCGATCGCCCGGGTGGCCCGCTCGGCGCGCAGCCAGATGTCGGGGTCGTCGGCGTAGTTGCTGTTCCCGGCCATCATGGCCCGCGACCAGTCGGCGACGTCGTCGGCGCTCGTGTTGCGCAGGCCCAGGACCAGGGCCAGGTTGGCGGCGGCGAGCGGCTCGGCGAAGTCGGCGATCAGGTCGGCCTCGCCGCGGTCGGCGATCCGGTCGAGCAGCTCGTGCGCGGTGCGCTCGAAGGCTCCGGCCCACAGGTCGCGCACCTGGCGGGGCCGGGTGGGCGGCTCGGCCGCGGCCCGCAGCCGCCGGTGCTCAGGGTCGTCCTCGCGCAGCATGTTCGGGCCGACGGTCCGCAGCAGCAGCGAGCCCTCCTCGCGGGAGGAGAACACCTCAGGCAGCTTCTCCGCGTGGACGATGTCGTCGTAGCGGGTCAGCAGGTGCCGACCGACCGAGGGGACCCAGGCCAGCGGAGCGGTGCGGCGCAGCTCCGCGTAGGCGGGGTAGGGGTCGCGGCGCAGTTCGGCGAGGTCGAGGTCGACCACGGGGGCGCCGGGCGCCGCGGTGGTCAGGGGGCTCATGAGGTGCCGCCCGCGCCCATCAGGACGAAGAACATCGTGGCGGGCTCGGTGCCGTTGTTGCGCCAGGCGTGCCGGGTGGCGTTCTGCACGACGATGTCGCCGGGCTTGAGCACCGCCGTCTCGCCGCCGTCGAGGTCGAGCACGATCTCGCCGGTCAGGACCACTCCGTAGTCGACGGTGGGGGTGGTGTGCATGCCGGGGTTGTCCGGCTCGAAGAGTTCAGCGAGGCCGGGGGAGGCCTCCAGCTGCTCGGCCGCCGCGGCGGCGGGGTTGTAGTCCGGGTCGGCGTAGACGCTGCCCGGCGGGAAGGTGACGGTCAGCGCCACCGTCTCGCCGGGGGCGGGCACGAAGTTCTTCAGGGACTCCGTCGGGTCGGCCGACGGGGTGGCGGGCGCCGTCGTGTTCCACACCACGGACCGGGCGAAGCCGGGCGTGTGGGTGAACTGAAGGGTGCGGGGCGGCTCGCCGTCACTGACGATCACGGGCTTGCCGCTCGGGCTGACACCGGTGACGACACGACGGACCATGACTCATCTCCTTTGGGGGAACCGACGGCGGGGGCGTCAGGTCGAGGGTGGCTGAACGCTAAAGCGCCTTGGGAAAATTGGTTAGAGATCTGACGGTAAAAGTTCTGACGATGTTCGGGATGTCGGCGACCGGCGCTCATGCGTGAGGTGCGCCGACCGGCGCTCAGGGGGAGAGGCGGCCGGTGATCAGTCCTCGGCCGGGGTCTCCTGGTTGACCAGAGTACGCAGCAGATGCACCAGCTCACTGAGCTGGTCGTCACGCAGGACGCCGGTCCAGGCCCGCTCCCGCTTCGTCTGCGCCTCGATGGCCCGGCGCAGCGTCTCAGTGCCTTCGGGGGTGAGCTCGACCGTCAGCTGGCGGCGGTCGGACTCCACACGTTCACGGGTGACCAGACCGCGGCTCTCCAGGGTCGCCAGCGCGCTGGAGATGCTCGCCCGCGTCGACCCGGAGACCCGTCCGATGTCCTGCTGGGCGAGCGGTCCGTACACCCACAGGGCGTTCAGGATCCGGAAGCCCGCCCAGGTCAGGCCCAGTGGCCGGTGGACGTGCTTCTCGAAGTCCTTCGTCAGCCGGGCTTCGAGGCGGGTGAGGTCCGTGACCATCTCGATCGCGTCGAGGTCCCTGGGGTCGGTCGTGCCCAGCTCGCGGTGGTGGTGGCGCAGCAGCTCCGAGAACTCCCGGGTCCGGCTCGCGCCCGTGGCCTCCGGTTCGCGCACGGTGTCCGTCACGATGTCCCACCCTTCCTGGTCCGGCCGTACCGGTGTCAGCCGGCGACGACCGGGTTGACCATAGTTCCCACGCCCGTGACCTCGGTCCGCAGGACCTTACCCTCGCTCAGGTACAGCCGCGGAGTACGGCGGACCCCGCAACCGGCGGGCGTCCCGGTGAAGATCAGGTCGCCCGGCTCGAACGTCACCCGCTTCGACAGCCAGGCGATCAGCTGGGGCACGCTGAAGATGAGGTCCGAGGTGCGGCCCCGCTGCACCTCCAGGTCGTCGACCCAGCCGGCCACCTCGATGTCGTCCGGGTCCTCGAACTCGTCGACCGTCACCAGGTACGGGCCGATCGGGCTGAAGGTGTCGTACGACTTCGGCAGCGTGAACTGGTTGATCGGTTTGCGCCACTGCTCCTTGCGGTCACTGATGTCCTGACCGGCGGTGACGCCGGAGACGTAGGACCAGGCGTCGGCCTCGGAGATGTTCTTGCCGGTCCTGCCCATGACGACGACGAGCTCGGCCTCGTAGTCGACCTTGTCGTACCGGGCCTCCACCACGACGGAGTCGTACGGCCCGATCACGGACGAGGCGAACTTGGCGAAGACCGACGGCTCGTCCGGGACGGGCAGGTTGGACTCCTCGGCGTGCGCCCGGTAGTTCAGCGCCACGCCGATCGCCTTGTACGGCTTGGCGACGCGCCCCAGGTCACGCTGATCGAATGCCTTCCAGTCGGCGTCCGCGGCGCGCTCGGCGAGGGTGCGCAGTTCGTCGTGGAGCGAGAGGTCGGACAGGACCTCCAGGCGCGGCTCGATCGCTCCCTTGCTGGCGTCCGCGATGTCGAGGACGCGGTCGTCGCGCACGACGACGGGCCGGCCGGCGAGGTTGGCGAGCTTCATGCGGGCACTTCCTTGAGATGGACGGGTCGGGGGAGGGGCAGTGCGAGGTCGCCGTCCGTCCTGACCCCGAGGGTGTTGATGACGGTGGCGATGGTGAGGTACTGGCCGACGGTGTAGAGGACGTCGATGATCTGTTCGACGCCCAGCCGCGACTCCAGCCGGCCGAACAGCTCGTCGTCGACACCCTGGTGTTCGACCAGCGAGTCGGTGGCGGCGAGCAGGTCCTGGTCGAGCTCGTCCAGCCCGTCCCACGCGCCGGTCGCGGCGGCGAGGATCGTGTCGTCGTCGAGACCGGCGCGGCGGGCGATCCGCACGTGCTGGTCCCACTCGTACGCGGCCTGCGCCCGGGCCGCGATCCGCAGGATCATCAGCTCCCTCGACCTCGGCGGCAGGGTGTTCTTGCCCAGCACGTGGTTGCTGAAGACCAGGAAGCGGCGCAGCGCGTCCTCGTGGTGCGCAAGCGTCGCCCAGATCGTGTAGATCCGGCCGTCCTGGTCGCGGTACGGCGCCAGCGACGCCAGTGTCTTCTCCTGCAGGTCGGCCTCGTCGACGGGCCGTACCCGGGCTTTCTCCGGCATCGGAGACCTCCTCGGCTCGATGACGTCAACGTATTCGTATGACCCTTGACCGTCAAGGGTCTAACAAATATCTTCGTCGTCATGACGATCCAGAGCCTTGGTTACGTAGGGATCGGAACCCCCGATCCGGCAGCGTGGGCGCAGTACGCCCGGAGCGTGATAGGCCTCGCGGTCGAGCCGGTCGAGCCGGTGGACCCGCCCGGGCCCACAGCCCCCGTCCGCTATCGCCTGCGCATGGACCAGCACCCCTTCCGCATGTGGCTCACCGAGGCACCGAAGGGCGGCGTGACGGTCATCGGCTGGGAGGTGCGCGACGCGTCGGCGATCGACGAGGCGACGGTGCGCCTGAAAGAGGCGGGCGTCGACGTCACCGTCGGCACCGAGGAGGAGTGCCGCGAGCGCCAGGTGGCCCGGATGGTGCACTTCACCGGCCCCGTCGGCATCCGCACCGAACTGTTCTGCGGCCGCCGCCTCGCCGAGAGCCAGTTCGTCTCACCGCTGGGCGTGGACTTCGTGACGGGCGACCAGGGCCTCGGCCACGTCGTGCTGAAGACCCCGCACGTGCAGGAGGCCCTCGACCTGTACTGCGACGTCCTGGGCTTCCGGCTCAGCGACACCGCCGACTACCCCTGGGGCACCTTCCACTTCCTCGGCTGCAACCCGAGACACCACAGCATCGCCTTCGTCCGCTCCTACAGGAACGAGGGCACCCACCACATCCTGTGCGAGGTGACCACCCCCGAGGAGGTCGGCCGTGCCCTGGACCGGACGCGCGAGCACGACGTGAAACTGATGGCCACCCTCGGCAAGCACTCCAACGACGGGATGTTCTCCTTCTACATGACCTCACCGGCCGGCTTCGGCATCGAGATCGGTGCGGGCGGTGTGCAGGTCGACGAGAGCACCTGGGTCAGCCGCGTCTACACCGCCGACGTCTGGGGCCACCACCCGGTCGACCAGGGCCTGTCCGGCGGATCATGCCGCTGACGCGGGGCCTGGCGCGCCCAGCTGCCGCGTTGTCGTCGGTTGCCGACTCCCCCACGCACGGCTGCGCTCGCGCGGGAGGGGCCCCATCGCGTCGCCGCCCTCCTCCGCCTTGCAGCAGGACGCTCCAGGCCCCGCTCACCTGCGCCAACTCGTTGCCGCCGCTATCCCGCGACCTGATCCGCCGGACAGACCCCTAGCCCGTCTCCCCGCCGAGTTCCGCACCGCCCCCTCGACGAAAGTGGTCGTATCCCATGCTCGAAAGCTACTTGCAGGACACCTGGGTCACCCCGACGGCCACCGACGACGCGGCCGACGTACGCGACGCGGTCACCGGCGAGACGGTCTGCCGTGTCTCCTCCGCGGGACTCGACCTCGCCGGGGCGTTCGACCACGCACGGCGCGTCGGCGGCACGGCGCTGAGCCGGCTGACCTTCCACCAGCGGGCCGACCTCCTGGACGCGCTGGCGGTGGCGGTCCGCGCCCGCAGGGAGGAGCTGTACGCGCTCTCCGCCCGCGCGGGAGCCACCCCGGTCGACGCCCGCTACGACATCGATGGCGGCATCCGTGTCCTGCGCGACTACACCGGCCGCGCCCGCACCGAACTCCCAGACGCGCCCCACCTCATCGAGGGCCCCGCAGAACGCCTCGCACGTGGCGACGACTTCCTAGGCGTCCACCTCCGCACCCCGTCACCGGGCCTGACGCTCCAGGTGAACGCCTTCAACTTCCCCGTCTGGGCGCCCCTGGAGAAGCTGGCCCAGGCGGTGCTGGCGGGCCTGCCCTCGGTGGTGAAGCCGGCGACTCCCACCGCGTACCTCACCGAACACCTGGTCCGGATCATCACCGACGCCGGGGTCCTGCCGCCCGGGGCCCTGCAACTGGTCGTGGGCTCCGTCCGTCCGGCGCTCGACCTGCTCCGCGAACAGGACGTGCTCTCCTTCACCGGCTCGGCCGCCACGGCCGAGACACTGCGCACCCACCGCAACCTGGTCTCCCGCTCCGTCCGCTTCAACGCGGAGGCGGACTCCGTCAACGCCCTCGTCCTGGCCCCCGACGTACGGCCCGGGTCACCACTGTTCACCGCGTTCGTACGCGAGGTCGTCACCGAGATGACCGTCAAGGCGGGCCAGAAGTGCACCGCGATCCGCCGCGTCCTGGTTCCCCGGGAACATGAACTCGCCGCCCTGGACGCGATTTCGGCGGAACTGGCCGGGGTCGTCATCGGCAACCCCGCCGCGGACGGCGTCCGCATGGGCGCCGTCGTCAGCCTCGCCCAGCGTGACGACGTACGCCGGGCCGCACGCCGTATCGCCGAGTCCGGCCGCTTCGTGCACGGCGACCCCGACAAGGTGCGGGTGGTCGACGCCGACCCGGAGCAGGGCGCCTTCCTCGACACGCTGCTCATCTCGGCGGACCCGGACGCCTCGGCGCCCCACGAGGTCGAGCCGTTCGGCCCGGCCGCCTCCGTACTGGCGTACCGCGACACCGCACACGCGGCGGACCTGATCGCCCGTGGCCGCGGCAGCCTCGCCGCGTCCCTGGTGAGCGACGACCTGACCTGGACGACCGGCTTCGTCCGCCGGGCGGCGCCCTGGCACGGGCGGCTGCACCTGCTGGACTCGACGAACAAGGACCAGACGACCGGCCACGGCTCACCGTTGCCCGCCCTGCGGCACGGAGGCCCGGGGCGCGCGGGAGGCGGCTCGGAGATGGGCGGAATCCACGGTGTGCTGGACCTGATGCAGCGGACGGCACTCCAGGCGTCGCCGCGGGTGCTGGAGTCGCTGGGCGGGAATTCGGAGGCCGTCCGACCGGTCCGGTGATATTGCTGTTGTCGAACCACCCACCAGTGGCCGTCAGTTCGACAGCCGGAGAGGCACTGAGATGCGGAGCGCAGCAGCCGATCACATCGCGGAGACCTATGCGCTCGGCACCGGAGCCTGGACGGTCGCACCTGTCACACGCGGCGCGTTGGGGCAGATCTGGAAGCTGACCGGGAACGGCTCCGCATGGGCCGTGAAGGAACTGCTCTTCGGCTGCGACGAGGAGCAGGTCCACCGGGAAGCTGCGTTCCGCAACGCCGCGGAGGAGCTGGGGATCTCCTCGCCCCGGCTCTTCCCGAACAGCGAGGAGGCATACGTCTCACAGCTCCCCGCCGCGCTGGGCGGTTCCTACGTGAAGCTCTACGACTGGGTGGACGGAGCAGAGGCGGACGCTTCCCGTCCGGAGATCCTGGACTGGTGCGGCCGGACCCTGGCACTCCTCCACAGGGCCGGGGCGGGCGCGACCGAGGCACCGAACTCCTGGTACGAACATTGCCCCGAGGACGCCGACTGGGGGAAGCTGCACGATGCGGTACGCCGGGAAGACATGCCGTGGGCGGACGAGCTCGACCGCTTCATCGCCACGTCGGCGAAGCAGTTGGGACGCCACGTCACTCCGTCCGGCCCTGGTGATCTCGTGACGTCACATCTCGATGTGCAGCCCCAGAACGTTCTGGTCGGTCCGGCCGGGCCGCTCCTCCTCGACTGGGACAACACCGGGCCCATAGCGCCGGAACGCGAACTCGCTCATGTCGTGTATGTGTGGGCCGGGCGAAACCACTTCCACGCCGACTCCGCCCGGCGGATCGTGCGTGCGTACGTGGGCGCCGGAGGCCCGGCGGCCATCAAGGGCCTGGACGCGTTCTCGATGCTGTTCGCGACCGCCGTCAACTACGTTTACGTACAGGCCGAGTGCGCTGTCGATCCCACCGTGACGGCCGCGCAGCGCAAGTTCGCGAGCGAGCAGGCCGTCGCCTCCCTGCGGAACCCGCCCGAGCTGAAGGCCGTCTCCCGACTGGCGGAAGCCATCGAGGGCGAGTGGTGACGTCTCAGAGCTCCAGCAGGTCCCGTGTCCGCACCGGAAGGCCCGTCTCGAACGAGCGGTTCGCGGCGAGCCCCGTGACCAGGGAGAGGGCGCCGTCGCCCGCGTCGGCCGCGCGGTGCAGGGGGTCCGGAGCCCGGGTGCCGAACAAATCCCGCAGCATGCGTACGTCACCGCCGCCGTGCCCGCCCTCGCCGGTCGCGACCTTGATCTCACGCGGCTCCTCCCAGAAGCGGCGCAGCAGCAGTTCGGTGCGTCCGGCGGTGTCCTCGACCTCGGTGCCGTGCAGGACGGCCTCGGAACCGTCGGCGCGTACCCGGGGCCGGGCCCACGTCGACTCCTCCACCAGCAGTTCCAGGCGCCCCTCGCTGCCGTTGAAGGCGATCCGGTAGCCCTCCCACGGGGAGTACGCGGTCAGGTGGTACGTGAGACTGGCGCCCGTGGCGTACCGGACCAGCACCGCCATGTCGTCCTCGATCGTCACCCCGGGCCCGAACACGTTCTGGTCGCGGTGGTAGCCGTCCTCCGCCTCCGCCTCCAGGTACAGCGCGCTGAGCACGGGCGAGTCGGCCAGGCGCAGGGCGAAAGGGTCGGTCTCGGCCGCCGGGGAGCCGTGGGCGCGGTCGTAGTCACGGGCGAGGCCGCGGCGCCGGCCGGCTTCGTCGCCGTAGAAGAACAGGCCGCCCTGGGCGTAGACCGTCTCGGGACGTGTGCCGAGCCACCAGTTGACCAGGTCGAAGTGGTGCGTGGACTTGTGCACCATCAGGCCGCCGGAGTTGGCCTTGTCGCGGTGCCAGCGCCGGAAGTAGTCGGCGCCGTGGCGCAGGTCCAGCAGCCACTCGAAGTGCACCGAGCCGACCTCGCCGATCCCGCCGTCCGCGAGGAGTTCCCGAACGGCCGAATGCACCGGGTTGTAGCGGTAGTTGAAGGCGACCCTGACCTCGCGGCCGGTGCGCCGCCGCGCGTCGAGGATGCGGCGGGCCTTGTCGGCGTCCGTCGTCATGGGCTTCTCGGTGACCACGTCGCAGCCCGCTTCGAGGGCCCGCACGATGTAGTGGTCGTGGGTGCGGTCCACCGTGCACACGACGACCAGGTCCACCTGTTCCCGGCGCAGCATCTCGTCGAAGTCCTCGGCCGCGTACGCCGCTACGGAGGCACGGCCCGGACGCGCGTCCGCGAGCCAGGCGTTGTGGACTGCCATCCGGTGGGAGTTGACATCGCAGAAGCCGACCAGCTCGTACCGGTCCGCGTAGGGCCCGGCCAGCGCCTCGACGAACAGCCCGGCGCGGGCGCCCAGTCCGACCACTGCGGCTCGGCGGCGTGCGGTGTGGGGGGTCATGCAGGTCTCCGTTCAATCGGGGGACGGCGCCCGCGGGCAGCGACAGTACCTAGAATCCGCTGAACAAGGGCAGGGGAGGGGTCCGTGGTAAGAGCGCTCGTAGTCGGGATGAGCACCTTCGACGAAAGCAGGCGGCTGCCCGACGACCCCCTCGCCCGGCCCCCACTGGCCCCCTTGCCCTCGGTCCGCACCGTCGCACCGGAGCTGGCCGCCTTGCTCGGCAGGCATCCGGGAGTATCACTGCACGCCGACAGTCCTCGCCTCGACCTCGCGTACGAAGACCTCCAGAACCTGTGGGAGTTCACCTACGACGACTGCGCGCGTACCGGCACCGGGCTGATCGTGCACTTCATCGGACACGGCATCAACGGCCAGGTGGACAACTCCCTCTACCTGGCCGCCAAGAACACCGACTCGCGCCGCCCCGACCGTACGGCCGCCGACATCGGTGCCTGGCTGAAGGAAGTGGAGAACTCGGACGGCGGGCCTCCCGTGCTGTTCCTCCTCGACGTCTGCGGCGCGGGCCGCGCCCCCCTGCAACAGTGGCTGCACGGCCTGCCGGCGGATCGCAGACGTGCATGGGTCATCGCCGCCTGCGCCGAGGACCGCAAGGCCTACGGGGCACGCTTCTCACAGGCCACCGTCGCCGTCCTGGAGCGGCTGCGGCTCGGCTGGCTGGACCTGTCTCCCGGTCTGACACACGTGCCGGTCGAGACCTTCGCGCAGGAGATCGACCGAGAGCTGGCCCGCCTCGCACGCACACAGGGCGGCCCTCCCCAGCGGGTGTTGAGGACGGCGCATCCCGAGGCCGACGTCCCGGTCCCGCCCTTTCTCCGCAACCCGGGCTTCCGTGAAACCCCGGCCGGCCGGTATCAACAGCATCTGGAGAACGGCCTGTGGCAGTTCGCGTCCGCCGTCGACCCCGCGCTCGACCCCTTGCACTTCGTCTCCCGGGCCTCCGGAACACCGCACCAGCAGAACGTCGCCGGCCGCTGCTTCTTCACCGGCCGACAACGGCAGTTGGCGAAGCTCAAGGAGTGGCTGGAGGACGACCGGGCACGGCGGACCATGGTGGTCACCGGCAGTCCCGGATCAGGGAAGTCCGCTCTGCTGGGTGTCCTGGCCTGCCTCGCGCATCCCCAGCTCGCGGAGGTGTCCCGGACGATCCGGTCCGTCGTTCCCCGCCATCTGCGCTTCGAGCGGCACCCGCTGCTCGCCGCGGTCCACGCCCGGCAGCGCGACCCCGCCGCCGTGATCGCGTCCATCGCCCGCCAACTCGGCTTGGGTGACGGACCGTTGCGGGGCTGGACGGTCGAGGGCATGCTGGAACAACTGCGCCAACGGGGAGCGGGCACGCCGGCCGTCGTGATCGTCGACGCCCTGGACGAGGCGTCCCTCGACACCGAGCTGCTGCGCTCGGTCCTGTTGCCGCTGGCCCAGAAGGGTGCCGACGACGACCGGCCCCCGGTGTGCAAGGTCGTGATCGGGGTGCGTCCTTGGTGGGACAGGTTTCCCGAACTCGGGCCGCGGTCGTCGTACGCGACGGACCGCGTCGACCTCGACCGTACTCCCGCAGAGGAACACGAGTCCGATCTCCGCAACTACCTCGCCGACCTCCTGGAGGAGGCCCCCGGATATGTGGGCCGCCACACGGCCGGGCTGCGGGACGACGTGGCGAAGGCGGTCGCGAGGCGGCTGTCGGCCGTTCCGCACGGCGGTGGCTTCCTGCTCGCCTCGGTGTTCGCGCACTACCTCGGCGCATACGACACCGCGCTGGAGGCGGACGAGGCGGTCCGCCGCGTCCCCAACGACCTGCCCGGCATGCTCGATCTCCATCTCGGGGTGCTGGCGAAGGACCGGCCTGCCATCCACGCCGTGCTGCGCGCCCTCGCCCACGGCCGCGGCCAGGGCATGCCGCTGGAGATCATCCGTGCCGTGGCGGAAGCGTTCACCGCTCCCGGAGACAAGGCTCCCGACCTCGCGGACGTCAAGCAGGCGATCGAGGCGGCCGCGTTCTATGTCCGCTCCGGCAAGGACACCGACGGACGCCGGCTCTACCGGTTCTTCCACCAAAGTCTGTCCGACCACCTCGCTCCGGCCTCGTCGGACCACGGCGCACTCTTCGACGCCCTGGTGGCCACGGTCCCCGGAAAGGACGAACACGGCAATCCGGCGTGGGACCTGGCCCTGCCGTACGTACTGCGGCACACCGCCGAGCACGCGGTGGCCGCCGGGCGACTGGACGAGCTGCTGAAGTCGCCCGCGTTCCTCGTGCACGCGAGCCCCACGGAGTTGCGCGCGCAGTTGCCGCACGCCCGCTCCCTGCGGGCCCGGAACACCGCACGGATCATCGAATCGGCGCTCGCGCCCCAGAAGGACCCCTGGGTGCGTTGGGAGTGGCTGCGCACCAGCGCCATCGGCGCCGACGAGAAGTGGCTGGAGCACGGCCTCGACGCTCTGCGCAGCCCGGACAACCGGCCACCGGACCCGCTCGTCCTCCAGTGGGGGTCCCAGTCCCGGGAGACGGAGAGCGCCCTGAGCCACCCCGAACGGGCCGTCTTCGTCCCCTCAGACGAGGGCCCCGTCGTGGTGACCGCGCACGCGGGGGGCGGTGTACAGGTCTGGGACACGAGGACAGGAGGGCTGGTGGACGACCTCCAGGTCAACGGCCACGAGGTCACCGCGCTCTCGGCCGGGATGTCCGACGACACCCTCCTGGTCGCCATCGGCACCGAGGAGGGCGAACTGACTGTGTGGCACCTGGACACCCAGCGGATCGCCTGGTCGGATTCCCTGCCCGCCCGGGTGACGGCCATCGCCTTCGGCACACTTCGCGGCACCCCGGTCGTGGCCGTCTGCGCGCCGCAGGAGCTCTACTTGTACACCCGGACCGGCGAACGGCTGTGGCACGTGGACATCCTCTGGAGCTGGTTCGACGCGAGCGAAGGCGACGAGGAACACCCGTACATGCTCCAGATGGAGCAGGCCGCCACGGCCGAGGTGGTCGCCCTCGCGGAGCTCGACGGCACCCCCACGGTGATCGTGGGCACCTCGGTGGGCACGGTCGAACTGTGGGACGCCGACGGTGGCAACCACCGCAGCAGACGCGTGCACTCCGCCCCCGTGCACACCCTCCTGCCGAGCCGGAACGGCACCGACCGCACGGTCGTCACCTGCGGGGACGACGGGGTCCGCGTCCTGAACATGGACGCGGGCACCGTGCTGGACGTGCCGGACTCCGCAGGCAGGAACCAGGTGGCGGCGCTGCTCGACATCAACGGAGAGGAGCATCTCGCGATCGGACGGGCCGAGCGGGTCGAGGTCCGTTCGCTGCGGAACCCGGCGCTGCCGGGCGGCCTCGTGCGCTCCCACCTCCGCCCGGCGGGCACGAGCCTGCGGGCCCTCGCCGGTGACGGCGCCCGGCTGCTCGCGGTCGCCGAGTCGAAGTACTACGGGGTCGTCGTGCTCAACCGCATCGACAGCGCGGAGCGGCTCGCCCCCTGGGAGGGGCACGACGACGAGGTGGTCTGTGTCGCCATGACCGCTCACCGGGACCGGCAGTTCGCGCTGAGCCTGGACGCGAGCGGTGCGCTGCACACCTGGGACACCGAGGACGGGCTCTGTCTGTCGACCGGCCACTACCCGTACGCGGAGTCGGCCACAGCGGGAGTCGTGCGGGGCCGGCCTGTGGCCTTCGTGGGCGACGTCAGGGGGACGGCCCGCGCCGTCGACATGACGGACGGCAGCGTCCAGCACACCTGGCGCTGGTCCGTACGGCCACGCCACCTGTTCTGGACCGGTCTCGCGGGCAGGCCCCTCCTGGCGGTCCGCGACTTCGCGGGCCGCCTGTACCTCGCGGACGCCGAACACCCCGAACAACTGCGGCGGGTCGACGTCGGACAGCCCTTGCCCGTACTCACCGGCACGGATCTGTCGGGTCTGGGGAACGACGGTCCCGGTTTCCCGGAGGACGCCGATTTCCCGGAGGATCTGGATTCTCCGGAAGATCTGTTTTTTCGGGAGGAACCACAGGTGATCGCCGCCTTGTACGGGCTGCACGAGGGGGAGCCGGTGCTGGTGCGCGGGTTCGAGTCCGGTTGGGTCACCGGGCACTTCACCGCCGACCGGCGCCCGGCGTTCTCCTTCGAGGCCACCGCCCTGTCGCTTGAGCGGATGCACGTTGCGCAGCGCGGCCGGCGGATGCGTGTGGTGACTGCCTCCTACGACGGAACCATCCGCGCCTGGGCGCCGTTCGACCGATCGGAACCACTGGGGCAGGTACAGGTTCCGGGCGGGACGGGCCCGCTGGCTGTCTCCTCGTCGGGGATGCTTGCCGCGTCCGGATCGCGCATCTCGTACTTCAGCTGGGCCGCTACGGGGGAGGAATCAAGGTGACACACCACGACGTGGTCGTCGTTCACGGCGTACGGAACTGGCTGCCGGGGGTCCCCGCGGACGAGGCCGCGGCCGTGTTCGCGGAGAAGTGGGCCGGGGCCCTCGCGAACGGCTACCGGGCGGCCGGCCTCGGGCACGTGGCCTCACCACGCATTCATGCCGCCTACTACGCCGATCTGCTCAACGATGCCGAAGCGCAGTCCGTCGTGGACGACGTGGACGATCTCAGTGCCGGCGAGCAGGCCTTGCTGTTGGCCTGGTTGCGTGCGGCGGGCCTGCCGGATGACCCGCCCGAGGGGCAGGCATTCGGCACGATGCCGGTCCGTCAGGCGCTGGCATGGTTCGCCCAGCGGGGCTCGGCGTCGGCCGAGCGAACGGCCCGGGTGGCCGTCGCCCTGCTGCCCGAGGTGTACGGCTACCTGGCCTCTCCGGCGCGTCGGAAGGGTGCCCGCCGCGTGGTCGCGGACGCGGTGGAGGCGTCGGGGGCGAAGGTGGTCATCGCCCACTCGCTCGGTTCGGTCGTCGCCTACGAGGCCCTGCACGCCCACGCGCTGCCCCAGGTCGAACTGCTGGTGACCCTCGGTTCGCCGCTCGGGCTGCCCGGCGGCGTGTTCGAGATGCTCGATCCCGCGCCGAGGGGCGGGCGCGGCAGCCGGCCGCCCGGCCTGGCCCGCTGGGTGAACATCGCGGACCCCGGTGACCTGGTGGCCGTGCCCCGGCGACTCGGCGAGCGGTTCGACGTCGACGCCCACCACGAGGAGCACATCGCGGCCGTCGACTTCCACATGCTGGACCATTACCTCGGTTGTGGTCTCGTGGCCGCGGCCGTGGTGCCCTATCTCTCCTGACTCGCCGCTCCAACTCCCGGTCCTGCGGGTTCCTCCCAGGCCGTGCCCGGGGCCACCGGGGCATGCCGCACAGCGGCGCCAGGCAAGCCTTACCGCATCTCTCCGCCCAGGGGTTGTCCTGACATTCACCAACGCCTAAGGTCACCAGGGTGTAAGCGCTTTCTGCACGTCCGGGCAGCCGGCCGTCCGAGGAGGACCGCATGTCTCCGTCCCCGTCCGCACCCCGCCGCCGCGTCGCCGTGGTCGGCACCGGCGCCATCGTCGGCGGGAGCCACCTCCCGGCACTCAGAGCCCACGCCGACCGGGCGGAGCTCGTCGCCGCCGTCGACGTGGACCAGGGCCGCCTCGACGACTTCCGGGAGCTGGCGGGCGGGGAGGTCGCCGGGTACACCTCGATGGGCGCGATGCTGGACGCCGTACGCCCCGATCTGGTCCTCATCGGCACGCCGCCGTCCCTGCACAAGGAGCAGACCGTGGCCGCGCTGAAGGCGGGCGCCTGGGTGCTGTGCGAGAAGCCGCTGTGCCTGTCGCTCGCCGAGTACGACGACATCGCGGCGGCCGAGGAGGCGTCCGGCGCTTACGCGTCCGTGGTCTTCCAGCACCGCTACGGCTCCGGCGCCGTCCACGCCCGCGAGCTGATCGCGAGCGGCGACCTGGGCACGCCGCTCGTCGCGCACTGCCAGACCACCTGGCACCGTGACGCCGCCTACTACGCGGTGCCCTGGCGCGGGCGCTGGGCCACCGAGGGCGGCGGGCCCACGATGGGGCACGGGATCCACCAGTACGACCTGCTGCTCCACCTGCTCGGCCCCTGGGTGGAGGTGCGGGCCATGGCGGCGCGCCTGGTCCACGACACCGAGAGCGAGGACGTCTCCACGGCCCTCGTCCGGTTCGAGAACGGCGCCCTCGCCACCGTCGTCAACAGCGTGCTGTCCCCCCACGAGGTGAGCCGCGTCCGCATCGACTGCTCCGACGCCACGATCGAGCTCACCCACCTCTACGGGCACCGCAACGACGACTGGGTCTACACCCCGGCCCCACACGTCGCCTCCGAGCGCGCCGCCGCCTGGAGCACCCCCGCGACGGACGTGCCCAGCTCGCACACCGCGCAGCTCGGCGCCCTCCTCGACGCCTACGACAACGGTGTCCGTCCCCCGGGCAGCGGTCCGGACGCCCGCGCCACCCTCGAGTTCGCCGCCGCCCTCTACAAGTCGGCGTTCACCGGGCAGCCCGTCCACGCGGGGGAGATCGCGCCGGGCGACCCCTTCTACCCGGCCATGCACGGAGACCACCCCCACTGGGCCCCCAAGGAGACGGTATGAGCGCGATCCTTGTCAGCCACGTCCACGGCGAGCACATCGCGGTCTCGGCGTCGGACGGCACCGAGATCCTCCGTTACGTCTACCGGCCGGACCCGGAGCCGTTCGAGTCGCGCAAGCCCTACGCCCACCCGGTGCGCACCCTGTCCGGGCGCACGGTGACCGGCTACCGCCCGAACGACCACCGCTGGCACAAGGGCCTGCAGATGACGGCCAGTCACCTCTCCGGCCAGAACTTCTGGGGCGGCAACTCCTACGTCCACGGCCAGGGTTACCTCGCCCTGCCCGAGCGCGTCGGCTCCATGCGGCACGACGGCTTCCCCGTGTTCGCCGTCGAGGACGACCGGTTCACGTTCGCCGAGGACCTCACCTGGGTCGCGAACGGCGGCGAGGAGTGGGCCCGCGAAGAGCGCGGCCTCACCGTCCACTCGGTCGACGAGGAGGCCGGCGCCTGGGCCCTGGACTGGTCGATCCGCCTCACCAACCTCCGCGACGAACCCCTCGCCTTCGGCTCCCCGACGACCGCCGGACGCGAGATGGCCGGCTACACCGGCCTCCAGTGGCGCGGCCCCCGCGACTTCACCGGCGGCGCCGCCTTCGCCCCGGACAGCGACGCCGGTGCGGAGAAGCTGATGGGTACCCAGGGCCCGTGGCTCGCCTTCACCACCGAGCACGACGACGTCGACGGCCACTCCACGCTCGTCTTCGCACACGCGCCGGAGAACCTCGACGAGCAGCGCGCGATCCACGAATCGCACTGGTTCGTGCGCTCCGAGCCGATCCCGACGGTCGCGTTCTCGTGGGCGTTCTTCGAGGAGTTCGAGCTGCCGCCGGGGGAGTCCTTCGCGTACCGCTACCGGATCGTCGTCGCCGATGGCGCCTGGGACCGCGACCGCGTCGGAACGTACCTGGAGGGCCTGCCGTGGTGAACGAAGCCGTGGAGCAGGACTTTGAGGGGCAGGGCTCCAAGCCGACTCTTCCGCACCCCCTGCCCGGCGCCGTCGGCCTGTCCCACCTCAGCGCCTACGACTGGGAGGCCGCCGACGGCGTCTGCGGCGGCAGCCCGCACCTGCATCTGGTGTGCACGGAGGCGTACGTCGTCACCGGCGGCCGGGGCGCGGTGCAGACCCTGAGCCCGGACGGCTACCGGGACATCCCCCTGGAGCCCGGCTCGGTCGCCTGGTTCACGCCGGGCACCGTGCACCGCATGGTGCAGGGCGGCGACCTGCGCATCACCGTGCTGATGCAGAACAGCGGTCTGCCCGAGGCCGGGGACGCCGTCTTCACCTTCCCGCCCGAGGTGCTCGCCGACCCGGAGAAGTACGCGGCCGCGGCCGCCCTTCCGCCCGGCACCGGACCCGAGACGGCCGCCGTCGCACGGCGCCGCCGGGACCTTGCCGTCGAGGGCTACCTCGTGCTGCGGGAGGCCCTCGTCGACGGCGACAACGGCCCGTACGTCGAGTTCCAGCGCGCCGCCGCCCGGCTCGTCCGCGACAAGGTGCCCACCTGGCGCGAGCTGTGGCGGGCCGGTGCCCTCGCCACCGCCGAACGTACCGGTGCCCAGCTCGACGCGCTGGCCGAGGGGGAGCCGTCGTATCTCGGCGGGGCGACCGCCCACGAGGCCGCGCCCACCCGGCTCGGCGGCTTCGGCATGTGCGGGCGCCGCGACGAGTACGCGCTGCCGGGGACGACGCTGCCGTACCAGGGCGAATAGCAAGGCCAAGGGGGGCCGGAGGGGGGCCAACAGGAAGTCCGAGGAAGGGATGAGGTGACCTCGGCATGCCCGGACACAGGACAAAGGGGTTCTGCGCGTCGGCTCTGACACTCGCACTCTGTGCGGTGCTGGCCGGATGCGGGGGATCCGGGGAATCGGTCGGCGGCGGCAAGGTCGTGCTGCGCTACACGTGGTGGGGCAACCCCGACCGCGCGGAGCGCACCGAGCAGGCCGTCGCCCTGTTCGAGAAACAGCACCCGAACATCACGGTGCAGACGTCGTTCTCCGGCTACGACGCCTACAAACAGAAGCTCGCCACCCAGGCCGCAGGCGGCGACGCACCCGACGTGATGCAGCTCGACTACCGCCAGATCGACCAATACGCCTCCGGAGGCGTATTGCTCGACCTGGCGAAACACAAGGACGCACTCCGCACCTCCGAGATCGATCCCGGCCTGCTCGGCACCGGGCGGGTCGACGGCACCCAGTACGCCGTCCCGCAGGGCCGCGGCACCGAGACCGTCGTGTACGACGTCCAGGCGTGGAAGGCGTCCGGTGTACCCCTCCCGCGTCGGGGCTGGACCTGGGACGACTGGGCCGACGCCATGCGCGCGCTGGCGAAGAGCACCGGCAAACCCGGGGCCACCGACCCGGGCCAGAGCGAGGACGCCTTCGAGGTGTGGCTGCGCGGCCGGGGCAAGTCCCTCTACACCAAGGACGGCAAGCTCGGCTTCACCGCCGACGACCTCACCCGCTGGTGGACCTTCGCCGACAAGCTGCGCCGCGAGGGAGCCGTCTCCCCGGCCGAGCAGACCACCCAGCTCGACGGGTCCGTGGAGAACACCCCGCTCGGGCGCGGCAAGGCCATCGCCGACGCCAACTGGGACGCCCCGTCCAGCGGTTACCTCGCGATCGTCAAGGGCGGGGTGGCGCTCGCCCCGATGCCGTCCGGCGAGAACGGCACGCCCGGCCAGTACTTCAAGCCGTCGATGTTCCTCGGGGTCGCGGCCAACACCGGGCACCCGAAGGAGGCCGCCGAACTCGTCGACTTCATGATCAACGACAGCGAGGCGGCGAAGATCCTCGGCGCCACCCGCGGCATCCCCGTCAACGAGACCATCCGCGAGGAGACCGCCGCGCAGCTCAAGGACTTCGACAAGACCATCGCCGACTTCCAGGCCTCCCTGGAAGGCACCCTGAAGGACCCGCCGCAGGCGCCGCCCTCCGGCGACAACGCCCTGCAGACCACCTTCCAACGCGACTACGACCAGGTCTCCTACGAGCGCATGTCGCCCCGCGAGGCGGCCGAGAACTACGTCACCGAGGCGAAGGCGGAGCTGAGGTCATGACCACCACCGACGTCCCCGCACCCACCGCACGCCCGTCGCACCCCACCCCCGCCCCGAAACGCCGCCCCAAGCGCGAACGCGAGGGCGCCGCATGGGTGTTCCTCTCCCCGTGGGTGCTCGGCGCCATCGTCCTCACGCTCCTGCCGATGGCCGTGTCGCTGTACCTGTCGTTCACCGACTACGACCTCTTCAACCCGCCCCGCTGGGTGGGCCTGCGCAACTACGTCCAGATGCTCACCGAGGACCCCCGCTACTGGCGGTCGGTCGTCACGACCCTGACGTACGTCGTCATCGCCGTGCCGCTGCAACTGGCGCTCGCGCTCGTCGTCGCGCTCGCCCTGAAGTCCATGAAGCGCGGCAGGGGCTTCTACCGCTCCGCCTTCTACGCGCCCTCGCTGCTCGGCGCCTCCATGTCGATCGCCCTCGTGTGGCGGGCCGTCTTCAACGACGGCGGCACGGTCGACCACCTGCTCGGCACCGGCGGCTGGGTCAACAAACCCGGCTGGGCGCTGCTCGCGGTGGCCCTGCTGACGGTGTGGCAGTTCGGCGCGCCGATGGTCATCTTCCTCGCCGGTCTCCAGCAGATCCCCGCAGAGCTCTACGAGGCGGCGGCCGTCGACGGGGCCGGAAAGTGGCGGCAGTTCCTGTCCGTCACCGTGCCGATGCTGTCCCCGGTGCTGTTCTTCAACCTGGTCCTCCAGACCATCCAGGCCTTCCAGGTCTTCACGCCCGCCTTCGCCGTCAGCGCGGGCAAGGGCGGCCCCGCCGACTCGACCCTCGTCTACACCATGTACCTCTACGACCGCGGCTTCGTCGCCTCCCACATGGGCTACGCCTCCGCCATGGCCTGGGTGCTGCTGCTCGTCATCGGCGCCGTCACGGCGGTGCTGTTCCGCACCTCGCGCTCCTGGGTCTTCTACGCGTCCGACACCGATGGGGGAGTCCGATGACCGCCGTATCGACCTCCGTGTCCCGCAAGCCCGTTCGCTGGGGACGGATCGCCCTGCACCTCGGCTGCCTGGCCGCCCTGCTGGTCATGCTCTACCCACTCGCCTGGCTGCTCGCCACCTCGCTCAAGCCCGCCGACGAGGTGATCGCCAGCCTGAACCTGCTGCCCGGCCACCTGGAGTGGTCGAACTACAAGACCGCCTTCGAGGGCGTCAACGACGTCTCCATTTGGCGGCTGCTGTCCAACTCGCTGCTGATCGCGGGCGGCGCGGTCCTCGGCAACGTCATCAGCTGCTCGCTCGCCGCCTACGCCTTCGCACGCCTCAGGTTCCGCCTGCGCGGTCCGCTGTTCGCCTTCATGATCGCGACGATCATGCTGCCGCACCACGCCGTGCTGATCCCGCAGTACATCATCTTCAACCAGCTCGGCCTGGTGAACACCTACTGGCCGCTGATCCTGCCGAAGTTCCTCGCCACGGAGGCGTTCTTCGTCTTCCTCATCGTGCAGTTCATGCGCGGTCTGCCCCGCGAACTGGAGGAGGCGGCCCGCATCGACGGCTGCGGCCCCTTCCGCAGCTTCTTCCAGGTCGTACTGCCGCTCACCCGGCCCGCGCTGATCACCACGGCGATCTTCACGTTCATCTGGACCTGGAACGACTTCTTCACCCAGCTCATCTACCTCTTCGACCCGGACAAGTTCACTCTCACCCTCGCCCTGCGGTCCTTCGTGGACGCCTCCAGCCAGTCGGCGTTCGGCCCGATGTTCGCGATGTCGGTGATCGCGCTGCTGCCCATCGTGCTGTTCTTCCTCGCCTTCCAGCGGTTCCTGGTGGAGGGCATGGCCAGCTCCGGACTCAAGGGGTGAGCGGCATGCGAACACGTGAGCCGGGTGAGGTCTTCGGCCCCCGCATGACCCTCTTCGCCGACGTCCTGAGCGTCGGCCTGGCCATGGCGCTGACCTGCCTGCCACTCCTGACCGCCCCGGCCGCGCTCTCCACCGCGTGCGCGGTGCTGCGGGGCGCCGGGGAGGGACAACCGGCCACCGCGGGGCGCTACTTCGCGCTGCTACGGCAGCGGCTGCGGGCCGGCGACCTCCTCGCCGGGGCCGTCGCCCTCGCGGGCGCGCTGGTGTGCGCGGCGGACCTGGCGCTGGCCGGGGCGGGGCTACCGGGGGCGCCGCTGTTCGCCGTGGCGGCCGCGGGGATCGGCCTGGGCGTCGCAGTGGTGGGCCTCAGGGCGTGCGGACGCCCCGAGTCCCTCACCGACTGGCGGGAGGCGGTCCGCGAGGCCGCCCGGGACGCCGTACGGGACACGGGCGGCAGCGCGCTGGTCCTGCTGGCGCTGGTCACGGCCGCCCTGTGCGCCTGGATGCTGCTGCCGCTCGCCTTCCTCGCCCCGGGGCCACTGGCCCTGGCGATCACAGGCGTCGACGTACGCCACGCCGCCGCCCGCACGGGAAGGGAGAACGCGCGGGAGACGGCGTGACGGCGCGGGTCCGTGCCGGCACCTACCAGGTGTGGGCGACGTCCACCACGATATGGTCGGGCAGCACCTGCACCCGGAACGGCAACCGGGCGCGGACCCCGATGGCGACCTGCGTGTCGCCCTCGAAGCTGACCCCGTACTTGGCGTCCCTGAAGGTGCGGTACCCGGTGAGGTTCACGCCCGGGAGGGCGCGGCCGGACACCCCGGGATACGAGGCCGTCCCGGTCTCGGGGTCGTACGCCGGGGCGTGCAGCCGTACCTCGATGATGGCTCCGCCGCTGACCGGTACCAGACGGCCCGACCCGTCCAGGTAGAACTGGTCGACGTAGCTGACGTAGTACCCGAGCTCGCTGGTGCCCGCGCCGGGGACGTCGAAGACCATCCGGTCGTAGCAGTCGTGACGGCCGGTCCTGATGTCTTTCAGCGGCTTGGCCGTGGAGGCCGTGCTCGTCTTCTCGACGCTGCCCCAGCCGGTCGGGCAGGTGGTGGCCTGAGCGGCGGCGACCGGAGCGGCCTCGGCCGGTACCGCGGCGACCGCCAGCGTCGCGGTCATGAGGGCGGCGGCCGCCCATGCGGTTCTGCTGCGGATCATGATGTCCCCCCGATTGGTGCGGGTTCTGTTGTCAGATGGGACACCCCGACCGCCCCAAAGGTTGCATCGATCGCGGGGGCAGTCATCTCGATCACCCGGCCCAGTATCGCGGCGAGCGTGCCCGTGATGCCCACGGAGGCCGACCTGGTACCGGGAAGCAGTTCGCTCGGCCCGGGGGGTTCCGGATGAGCCGTCGGTCTGGCACTAAAGCAGTACAGGCACGACAGCCCCCGTCACGCCACCGCGACATCCCCACCCCGAGCCGACCGGCGCTCGCCCCACTCGAGCGCCGGTCTCCCTTCCGTCAGCCGGCGCCGGCGCCGACGTACCCGAGCACCGCTTCGGCCAGCTCACCCACGGACCGGCCGCCACCCGCGTGGTTCCGGGCCAGGCTGTCCGTCGACCGGTGTGCGGACTCCAGTCGCTCGGCCGCGGGCTGGGCCACCGTCGGCTTCCCGACGTTCGAGGTGCCGCCGATCAGCGCCACCCGTGCACCGGTCATGGAGAGGCCCTACGCGCTCGGACCACGACCGCACCCCGCCCGATGCACGGTCAGCCCAGTGCCTTGTCCAGGTTGAACGCCGCGCTGATGAGGGCGAGGTGGGTGAAGGCCTGGGGGAAGTTGCCCTGTTGCTCGCCGGTGTGGCTGATCTCCTCGGCGTACAGGCCGAGATGGTTGGCGTAGGTGAGCATCTTCTCGAAGGCGAGGCGTGCCTCGTCCAGGCGGCCCGCGTGGACCAGGGCCTCGACGTACCAGAAGGAGCAGATGGAGAACGTGCCCTCGTCGCCGCGCAGCCCGTCGGGGCTGGCCACCGGGTCGTAGCGGTAGACCAGCGAGTCGGACACCAGGTCCTTCGTGAGCGCGTCCAGCGTGGACAGCCACTTGGGATCGGTGGGCGCGATGAACTTGCTGAGCGGCATCATGAGAACGGCCGCGTCGAGCACGTCGCCGTCCTCGTGCTGCACGAAGGCCCCGCGCCGCTCGGACCAGCCCCGGCTCATGATCCGCCGGTAGATCGCGTCCCGGCACTCCCGCCAGCGCGTCAGGTCGGCGGGCAGGCCGCGCCGGTTCGCCATCCGGATGGCCCGTTCGATCGCCACCCAGCACATCAGCCGCGAGTACAGGAAGTTCCGGCGACCGCCCCGGGTCTCCCAGATGCCCTCGTCGGGCTGGTCCCAGTGCGCGCACACCCAGTCGACCAGCGCACACACGTCGTCCCACTGGTCGCTGGAGATCGGTTGCGCCCACTTGTCGTAGAGGTAGATGGAGTCGATGAGCGCGCCGTAGATGTCGAGCTGGAGCTGATCCGCGGCCGCGTTGCCGACCCGCACCGGCGCGGACCCGAAGTGCCCCTCCAGATGGGCGAGTTCCCGCTCGGGCAGGTCGGTGCGGCCGTCGATGCCGTACATGATCTGCAGGGGGCCGGAGGCCTTGCCGTCGCCCGGGCTGATGTGCCGGGTCACGAACTTCATGAACGCCTCGGCCTCGCCGTGGAAGCCCAGTCGCAGCAGCGCGTACACACAGAACGCGGCGTCACGCACCCACAGGTACCGGTAGTCCCAGTTGCGGTCGCCCTCGAACATCTCCGGCAGGCTCGTGGTGGGCGCGGCCACGATCGCACCCGTCGGCGCGTACGTCAGCAGCTTCAGCGTGAGCGCCGAGCGGTGCACCATCTCCCGCCAGCGGCCACGGTACTTGGAGGCGGACAGCCAGCGCCGCCAGTACGCCACCGTCGCCGAGAACTGCTCGTCCGCCTCGGTACGCGCACACCGGCGAGGAGACACCTCGCCGCCGACCTGGTCCAGCGCGAACACCGTCGACTCGCCCTCGGCCAGTTTGAACTCCGCCCGCACGTCCGGCCCTTCGGCCTCCAGCGGCACGGTCGCGGTGAGCCCCAGCGACAGCTCGCCGGAGTCGAAGACCGCCACGTCGCCGACGAAGCGCAAGGTGTGCTCCCGGGCGCCGTAGTCGAACCTCGGCGCCACCCGCGCCCGGAACGGGATCGAACCGCGCACGCACACCACACGCCGGATCAGCCGATGCCGCTCGGCCTCCGTCGGCCCGCCGCCCACCGGCATGAAGTCCTGCACCTCGCCGACCCCGTCCTCGGTGAAGAAGCGGGTGATCAGGACGTTGGTGTCGGGGAAGTAGAACTGCTTGGTCCGCGCCGCCCCGACCGCCGCCAGCTCGAAACAGCCGCCGCGCTCCGCGTCCAGGATGGAGCCGAACACGCTCGGGGCGTCGAAGGACGGGCAGCAGTACCAGTCGATCGTGCCGCCGGTACCCACCAGGGCGACGCTGCGCAGGTCTCCGATCAGCCCGTGCTCGGAGATCCGTAGATAGCGAGCACCTCCGGACGCCTCCGTCATCGCAGCCTCCCTGGGGTCGGCCCGCGCATGGCGATTTCCAGCTTAGGCGGAGCAGCGGGCGTCGGCCCAGGGATGGCGCCCCCGAGCAACTCTCCGAGCGAATCGCTGAGTGCCTCTCCGAGCCGTCCCCCGAGTGGCGCTCCCGGTCGGCGCCTCAGACGGTCACGACCCGGATCCCCGCCTCCTCGAACCGCCCCACCGTCTCCGCCCCGGCCGCCGTGTCCGTGACCAGCGTGTCCACAGTCTCCGCCGCGCAGATCCGGGCGAACGCCCGTCGGCCCAGCTTGCTGGAGTCCGCGGCGACGATGACCCGCTCCGCCCGCTCGCACAGCAGCCGGTTGATCGCGGCCTCCTCCTCGTCATGCGCGGCGGCACCGTGTGTGGCGTCGAAGGAGACCACCCCGAGCACGGCCACGTCGAGGGTGATCTGCCCGAGCACACCGTCCGCGAGCGGCCCGACCAGTTCGTACGACTGCGCCCGCGCGACCCCGCCGGTCACCACGATCTTGAACTGGGGCCGCACGGTCAGTTCGTTGGCGATGTTGAGCGCGTTCGTGACGATGGTCAGCGCGGGCGACCCCGCCGTGAGGTCCCCGCGCACGGCCAGCGCGCGCGCCACTTCGGTCGTTGTCGTGCCTCCGGTCAGCCCGACCGCCTCCCCGGGCGTGATCAGACCGGCCACCGCCTTGGCGATGCGCTGCTTCTCGGAGGCGCGGCGGGCCGTCTTGTACCGCAGTGGCAGCTCGTACGACACGCCGTGCACGACCGCGCCGCCCCGCGTGCGTACGAGCATCTGCTGCTCGGCGAGCTGGTCGAAGTCACGCCGGATCGTCGCGGCCGACACCGCCAGCTCGGTCGCCGCCTCCTCGACGTCCAGGCGGCCTCGCTCGACGAGCAGCTCCAGCAGCGCCTTCCAGCGGGCGTCGCGCGACATCCGCACCCTCCGTTCACCGATCTCCCGGCGACCTTAGCGCAACCCGGTCCGGTCGGAATGCTTGATTGTGCTCGAAAAAGCGCTGTATCTTGCAAGAAAAGTCAGCCCGGGAGAGGTGTCCGCATGAGCCATGTCGAGGACGAGCTGAACAGCCAGCCCGAGTGCTGGACGCGCGCCGCCGAGGAAGCCGCCGAGCAGGGCGGTGCGCTGCCCCGGCCGGGGGAGCGGGTCGCGATCGTCGGCTGCGGGACCTCGTACTTCGTGGCGCAGTCCGTCGCGGCCCTGCGCGAGCAGGCCGGCCAGGGGGAGACGGACGCCTTCGCCGCCTCGGAGTTCCCGCACGGCCGGACCTACGACCGGGTCGTCGCCCTCACCCGCTCCGGCACCACCACGGAGGTCCTCGACCTGCTCACCCGCCTGAAGGGCCGCACCCGCACGACCGCCCTCACCGCCGACCCCCGTACTCCGGTGATGACGGCCGCCGACGACGTGGTCGTCCTCGACTACGCGGACGAACGCTCCGTCGTCCAGACCAGGTTCGCCACCACCGCCCTCACCCTGCTCCGCGCCCACCTGGGACTGCACACCGAAGCCGTCGTCACCGACGCTCGCAGGGCACTGCGCGCGGAACTGCCCCAAGGGCTCGTGGAGTGCGCGCAGTTCACCTTCCTGGGGCGTGGCTGGACCGTGGGGCTCGCCCACGAGGCCGCGCTGAAGACACGCGAGGCGTCGCAGTCCTGGGCCGAGTCCTACCCCGCGATGGAGTACCGGCACGGCCCCATCAGCGTCACCACCGGCGGTACGGCCACCTGGATGTTCGGCGCGGCACCCGAAGGGCTGGCCCAACAGGTCCGGGAGACCGGCGGGTTGTGGGTCGGGGACAGCGACACGGCGGGGTCGACCGGCCTCGCCCTCGACCCGCTCGCCGACCTGGTCCGCGCCCAGCGGCTCGCGGTCGCGGTCGCCGTGGCCCGCGGCCTGGACCCCGACCGTCCGCGCCACCTCACCCGCTCGGTGATCCTCGAACCCTCATCCGCTCCGTGATCCTCGACCCCTCATCCGTTCGGTGATCTGCGTACCGTCACCCACTCGGTGACCCCCTGACTTCGAGGAAGGACCGGCCGTGCCCCTCACAACCACCGGCGAGCTCGTCACCCGCGCCGCCGCAGCCCGCTCCGCCGTCGCCGCCTTCAACGTCGTCACCCTGGAACACGTCGAGGCCGTCATCGCCGGCGCCGAGTCCGTCGCCTCACCCGTCGTGCTCCAAGTCAGCGAGAACGCGGTGAAGTACCGCCGCGGACGCCTGCTGCCCCTCGCCCGCGCGGCCGTCGCCGCCGCCGAACAGGCCGCCGTGCCCGTGGCCTTGCACCTGGACCACGTCCAGAGCGACGCCCTGCTGCACCAGGGGGCGGACGCCGGGTTCGGCTCCGTGATGTACGACGCCTCCCGCCTGCCGTACGCCGAGAACCTCGCCGCCACCCAGGCCGCCGCCGACTGGGCGCACGGACAAGGGCTGTGGATCGAGGCGGAGTTGGGGGAGGTCGGCGGCAAGAACGGCGAGCCGCCGCCCGACCCGCACGCCCCGGGGGCCCGCACCAACCCGGCCGCCGCCCGGGCCTTCGTCGCGGACTCCGGGGTGGACGCCCTCGCCGTGGCCGTCGGCAGCGTACACGCGATGACGACCCGCACCGCCTCCCTGGACCACGCCCTCCTCGCACGCCTGTCCGCCGCGCTCGACGTACCCCTCGTCCTGCACGGCTCCTCCGGCCTCCCCGACGCCGAGCTGGCCGCCGCCGTCGCGGGCGGCATCACCAAGGTCAACATCGGCACCGCCCTGAACCTGGCCCTGACCGGCGCCGTGCGGGCCTTCCTGGACGCGCATCCCGAGGCGGTCGACCCGCGGAAGTACCTCGCCGGGGGCCGGGAGGCGATGGAAGCGGCGGTGGCGGGACTCATCCGGGCGCTGCGGTGACGCAGGCAGGCCCGCCACGCAGGTCCGCTTGACGACCCGGCTTCCCGGGTCCGTCGGGTGGCCGGCGCTCACGCCCGCTTGACAGCCTTGAGCACCACGAACTTCGGATCGCTCGCCACCAGTGCGCTGTTGCCGAACAGCTTCCGCAGCTTGACGTGGTAGCCCAGGTGCCGGTTGCCCACCACCCACAGCTCCCCGCCCGGCCGCAGCACCCGCCGGGCCCCGGTGAACATTCGCCATGCCGTGGTGTCCGTCGTCGCCTGGTGGGAGTGGAACGGCGGGTTGTTGAGCACGACGTCCACGCTCCCGTCCGGGACTCCGGCGAGCCCGTCCCCGACGCGGAACTCGGCGTGCCCGGGCACCCCGTTCGCCTTGTACGTGGCCTCCGCCGACGCCACGGCCTGGAACGACTCGTCCGTGAACAGCACCGCGGCCTCGGGATTGGCCAGCGCCACCGCCGTCCCCACGATCCCGTTGCCGCATCCCAGGTCCACCACCCGCCGCGGCCCCCGCGTCCCGGGCAGGTGCCCGAGGAAGAACCGGGTGCCGATGTCGAGCCGGTCGGCGCAGAACACGCCCGCGTGGTTGACGACGGTCCGCCCGGAGGCCGGACCGATCCCTTCGGGAAGCGCGTAGCTGTACGGCCACGGATTCGCGGCCCGCTCCGACGAGGTGTCCGGGGTGCAGAGGATCAGCCGGGCCTTCTTCTCGGCGAGCGAGGTGCGGGTCGGGCCGAGGACACGCTCGAACAGCGCCAGCGTCGAGGTGTGGATCTCCTTCACCATGCCGGTGCCGACGACGACCGTGTCCGCGTGTACCGCGGGCGCCAGCCGCAGCAGCTGGTCCTCCAGCAGGGCCAGACTCTTCGGCACCCGCACCAGCAGGACGTCCACCCGCTCGGGCGGCGGGTCCTGGGTGGTGAGCAGCCTCACGGAACCGGCCTCGACGCCATTGCGGTCGAGGTTCGCCCGGGTCGCCTCCCGGGTGAGGAAGGAGTCGGTGATCTGCGTCGGGCGGTGCGCCGCGAGCGCCGTGACCAGCGCGCCCCAGCGGTCCCCGACGACCACGACCGTGCCGGACAGCGGGGCCTCCTGCTCCGCGAGGTGCTTGAGGAGGTAGGCGTCGGAGGCGTCCCAGGCGCGCAGCCTGTCGCGGGGGTCCTCGGGGAAGCGGGTCAGCGCGAGCTCGCCCCATGGCGTCGTCATACGGTCGTCCATCGTGCGTCAAGGCTAACCGAGCCGCAGCTCAGGGCCGGTGGGGGAGGATGGACGGTATGGATCCCACGGACCGCGGGGAGGCCGGGCCCGCCCCGCGCGCCTTCGACGGCGAGCTGTTCCCCAGGGAGCGGACGGAGGTCGCCCCGGGCGCGGTGCACGTCCCCGACTGGCTGGACGCCGAGCGCCAGAGGGAACTGCTCACGGCCTGCCGCACCTGGGCCCGCCCTCCGGCCGGCCTGCGCACGGTCCGCACGCCCGGCGGCGGCACGATGACCGCCCGCCAGGTCTGCCTGGGCCGGCACTGGTATCCGTACGCCTACGCCCGCACGGTCGTCGACGGCGACGGCACCCCGGTGAAGCCCTTTCCCGACTGGCTGGGCGAACTGGGTCACCGCGCGGTCGCCGACACGCTCGGCCCGCGGGCGGCCACGGCAGCGGCGTACGATATCGCGCTGATCAACTTCTACGACGGTGACGCGCGCATGGGCATGCACCGTGACAGCGACGAACAGTCCGACGCCCCGGTGGTCTCCCTGAGCCTCGGCGACACGTGCGTCTTCCGCTTCGGCAACACCGAGACCCGGACCCGGCCGTACACGGACGTCGAACTGCGCAGCGGCGACCTGTTCGTGTTCGGCGGTCCGTCGCGGCTCGCGTACCACGGGGTGCCGCGGGTGCACGCCGGTACGGCCCCGCCCGGGCTCGGCCTGACCGGACGGCTGAACGTCACCCTGCGGGTCAGCGGCTTCCCCGACGCTCCCTGAGGAACGGATCATGGGAGACTCCCCCTCATGAGTGGCAAGGCGGACCCCCGCGCGGCGGGGGAAGGGACCACCTCGAGGACGCGGTTGGACCGGGGGCGCGGAGTGCTCGGGCCCGCGCTGGAGCTCATGCACACCGGCCGGGCGCCCACCCGGGCCGTGCTGACCGCCGAACTCGGTGTCACCCGGGCCACGGCGGGCGCGGTCGCCGCGGAACTGGAGGCGCTCGGGCTGATCCGGGTCGACGCGCGGCCCGGTGCCGCCGCCGGTTCGCAGGGCCGGCCCTCGCACCGGCTCTCCCTCGCCGAGGACGGCCCCGTCGCCCTGGCCGCACAGGTGCACGCCGACGGTTTCCGGGCCGCGCTGGTCGGGCTCGGCGGCCGGATCGTCGCGACCGCGCCGGGCTGCGAGACCGTCGACGCCGACCCGGCGAAGGTGCTCGGCTCCGTCGTCGACGCGGGCGCCGAGCTGCTGCGCGAGACCAGGCGCCGTTGTGTGGGCGCGGGCCTCGCCGTGCCGTCGGCGGTCGCCGAACCGGAGGGCCTGGCGCTCAACCCGCTGCACCTGGCCTGGCCTGCGGGGGCGCCCGTGCGGAAGATCTTCGCCGAGCGGGTCCGTGCGGCGGGCATCATCGGCCCCGCGTTCGCCGCCAACGATGTCAACCTCGCCGCCCTCGCCGAGCACCGGCACGGCGCGGGGCGCGGCGCCCGCGATCTGCTGTGTGTGGCCACCGGGCACCGAGGGGTCGGCGGCGCGCTGGTGCTCGACGGGCGTCTGCACACGGGCAGTTCGGGTCTGGCCCTCGAAGTCGGCCATCTCACCGTCAACCCCGAGGGCCGCCCCTGCCACTGCGGCAGCCGCGGCTGCCTCGACGTCGAAGCCGACCCGCTGGCCCTCCTCACGGCGGCGGGCCGCGAGCCGGGACCCGAGGTGTCCCTGCTCCAACAGGCCAAGGACCTGCTCCGTCACGAGTACGACGACCCGGCCGTCCGCACCGCCGCCGAGGCCCTCATCGAACGCCTGGGCCTCGGCCTCGCCGGGCTGGTGAACATCCTCAACCCCGACCGGATCATCCTCGGCGGCCTGCACCGCACCCTGCTCGACACCGACCCCGACCGCCTGCGCGCGGTCGTCGCCGACCGGAGCCTGTGGGGGCAGAGCGGCGGTGTGCCCATCCTGGCCTGCACCCTCGACCACAACAGCCTGGTCGGCGCGGCGGAGTTGGCATGGCAACCGGTGCTGGACGATCCGCTCGGCGCGCTGGCAGGGGGCTGAGAACCGCCCTCTACAGCGAGGCCCCGCCGTCGATCACCAGGTCGGCGCCCACGACGGAGGCGGCCGCGTCCGACGCCAGATACAGCACGGCCTGCGCCACCTCCTCGGTCGACGACACCCGCCCCAGCGGCGACTGCTCCTTCATCCGCGCGGCGCGGTCCGTCACCGACTCACCCGGACGCAGCGACATCGCGGTGTCGGACGGCCCGGGACTGACGGCGTTGATCCGGACTCCGTCCCCGATGTGTTCGAGCGCCGCCCCGCGGGTGAGCGAGCTGACGGCCGCCTTGGTCGCCGCGTAGGCGGTGGTGCCGGGCGCCTGCCGGTGCGGGCCCAGGTTGGACGACACGTTGACGATCGCCCCGCCGCCCGGCTGCGCGCGCATCTGCCGCACCTCGGCCCGCAGGGCGAGGAAGACACCGGTGACGTTGGTGTCGACCAGGTCCCGCCACTCCTCGTCGGAGAGCTCGGCGAAGGCTCTCCCACCGCGGAAGACGCCCGCGTTGTTCACGGCCACATCCAGCGATCCGAACGCGTCGACCACCGCCCGCACGAGCCCCTCCACGTCGGTGGGGCTCGCCACGTCGGCCACGCGGGCCACGGCCGTGCCGCCCGCCTTCTCGACGAGGACGACGGTCTCGTCGAGCGGCTCCCGGGTCCGCCCGGCGACGACGACCCGGGCTCCCTCCGCGGCCAACGCGAGGGCGACGGCCCGTCCGAGGCCCGAGCCGCCGCCGGTGACGAGGGCGGAGCGGCCGGAGAAGCGGTGCTCTAACATGCGGTTCCTTTCGAGAACGATCAGTTCAGTATTTGGAGGGCCTGCTCCGCCGCGTCCCGCACCCGCGACGGATCCGACGAGGCCTTACCGACCACGCGCAGCCCCTGCATCAGCACCAGCAGCATGCGTGCGAGGGCCCGCGGATCCCGGTCGGCCGGCAACTCACCCTGGGCCTGCGCCCGGACGAGCGCGGAGTGCAGCAGCGTTTCCAGGTGCTCCCAGCCCAGCTCCACGCGGCGAGCCGCCGCCGGATCGTGCGGGGCCAGCTCGGCCGCCGTGTTGGTGACGAAACAGCCGCTGGTACGGCAGGTGTCGTCCGCCGCCTCCGCGGCGAACCGTCGCACCAGCGCGCGCACGGCCGGCAGTGCGGGCCCCGGCTGGGACAGCTCGCGTACGAGCTCGGGGTTCTGCTGCTGCCCGTACCGGTCCAGCGCCTTGAGGTACAGGTCGTGCTTGTTGCCGTACGTGGCGTAGATGCTGGCGCGCCCGATGCCCAGGTGCGCGACGAGGTCCGCCATCGACGTCGCCTCGTAGCCCCGCCGCCAGAACAGCTCAAGCGCCGACTGCAACACCGCGTCCGGATCGAACTCCTTGCTCCTGGCCATGCGGGGACGCTAAGGCAATCAAGAACGATCAGTCAAGTATGGGGAGTTGTCGTCACCAGGCATGGCTCGACGGACTGGTTCGCGCCGCTTCGGGGCAGGCGAGCGCCAGACGAATGTCACGCGTGACCCGTCGCACCGCACGGATCAGAAGGAGCCACGCATGTCCAAGCCCCCGCTGCCCCCGGAGGCCGACGCCTTGCTGCGCCGACCCAACCCCTGCGTCATGGCAACCCTGCGCTCGGACGGCACGCCCGTCTCCACCCCCACCTGGTACGTGTGGGCGGACGGGCGGGTGCTGATCAACCTCGACGAGGGCCGGGTGCGCCTCAGGCATCTGCGGCGGGACCCGCGCGTGACCCTCACCGTGCTCGACGGGGACGACTGGTACACGCACGTCACGCTCATCGGACGCGTCGTCGACCTGTACGAGGACGAGGGCCTGGTCGACATCGACCGCCTCGCCACGCACTACACCCGCAAGCCCTACCCGGAGCGGGCCCGCTCCCGCGTCAGCGCCTGGATCGAGGTGGAGCGCTGGCACGGCTGGGGCGAACTGAAGGACAGCGACCAGGCGTCGATCTGACCCCCAGCGGTCGCCAGGCGTCCGTGTCCCCCCAGCGGTCGCCAGGCGTCCGTGTCCCCCCAGCCGTCGCCAGGCGTCCGTATGCCCCCCAGCGGTCGCCAGGTGTCCGTGTGACCCTGCCCGGTGGTCTCGTCAGGCGTCGATGTGATCCTGCCCGGCGACGCCGTCAGGCCCCCACCGCACGCCGTGGCCTGGCCACCAGCTCGCCGCCGCAGTTGGGGCAGACGCCCCGCATGGCCTCGCCGCACGGCACGCAGAAGGTGCACTCGTAGGAGCAGATGAGGGCCGCCGCGTCGTGCGGCAGGGCCGCCGTCGTGCAGCGCTCACACGTGTCGCGCATCTCCAGTGCCATCGTCCCGCAGCTCCTCACCCTCGGCTCCTTCGCGGCCCGTCCTGCCCATCCTCCCCGCGCGCGTGGAGTGTGACAGTGCTCCGGCGGGACAGGGGCCGACATGATCGGGCCACGCCCGGACCTGTCTCAGCGCCACTCCACGGCGAACGCCCGGCCGGGGTTCTCCGTCAGGATGCGCGCCACCAGCTCCTCGCCCACGGCTGACGCGAGCCGGGGCGCCACCCGGCGTAGCAGGTACGGCATGCCAGGACCGCCGTTGACCGAGCGCCCCGCGTCGGTCGTCGTGTCGCCGCCGAGCAGCAGCCGGTCGCCGAAGCCGGCGTCGGCGAGGGCTCGTACCGCGTCCGGCATCCGCCAGTCCGTGGCGTGGTGGGCGCGCGACGGCCCGTCGAAGGCGAGGTAACAGCCCGCGTCCGCGGCCTGCCGGTGCACGGTGAGGTCGGGGGAGCGGTTCAGGTGGCCGAGGATCACCCGGTACGGTGGCACGCCCAACTCCCCGCAGAGCAGGTCGAGTACGTCGAGTGCGCCGGTGCCGTGTTCCAGATGGACGCCGATGGGCGCGCCCGTCGCACGGTGGGCCTCGGCCGCCGCGGTCATCGTCCAGCGAGCGTGCGCGTCCAGCGCGTGGAAGCCGCCCGCGACCTTGATCAGCCCCGCGCGGACCTCCGATGCGCCGATGCCCTCCGTCAGTTCGGAGACGAACACCTCGGCGAGCCTCCCGCGCAGCTCCTCGATCACCGCGTCGTCGTATTGAGCGCGCTGGTGCAGTCCGGTGGCGGCCACGACGTGCACCCCGCTGTCCCGGGACAGCGGCGGCAGATCGGCGGCGCGCCGCCCCATCCCGTACGGAGTCCACTGCACCACCGTGCCGCCGCCCTGCGCGCGGAACGCGGCCAGTTCCGCCCGTGCCGCGGACACCTTCCGCAGTTCCTGCCCGGGCAGTCGGGGGCTGCTCAGGAACAGGTGGTCGTGGGCGTTGCAGACGCCCAACTGGTCGCCGGGCACGTCCCCGAGCACCGTACGGACCGCGCTCACCACTGGCGCCCCCGAGGAAGCCGGTCGAGACCGGGAGCCGAAAGGTGCAGGACCTGGAAGACGTCACCGTCGGCCTTGGGGCTGTCGTGCTCCCAGAGTGAGAAGTGGACGAGCTCCCACGCACGGCTGTCCACGGCGGCCGCCGTGAGTACGGCGCCGTCCTCCCGCGCCAGCCGCCCGACCTCGTCCACCGCCTCCGCCATGACCTCCGACAGCGTCACCCCGTCCGGCACCCGCTCCCGCCGCCGAACCGCGACCCGCGCGGGAGAGCCGACGGCGCCGCCCTCCTCGTACGCCAGCCCCGTCCATTGCTGCACCGAGGGACGCCCGAAGTCGTCGCTGAGCCCCTGGAAGGGGCCTCCCCACAGGAAAGTGTTCATGCCCTCGACGGTGTTCCACAGGTAGAACGGCGCGTACTGGTTGACAGGTGAGCTGTGCACCCCGCGCTCACGCAACAGATACGCCTTGAGACCCAGCCCCTCCCAGTCGTCGAGCAGATGCCCGATGCGGGACACGCGGGCGCGGATGATCCCCGTGTCGTAGTCGGCGGGCAGCGTGAGCTCGTACTGCATGGCGTGCATCGGGTGCCTCCTCGGGCGGAATGTGCGTCGTCACGCGGCGGGTGGGGTCAGCAGCGAGAGCAGCCCGCGGATGCCGGTGTCGAAGAGGGCCGGTGAACCGGCCGCGCGGGCCAGGACGTAACCGCCCTGAAGGGTCGCGAGGATCGTCGCGGCCACTTCCTCGCCGTCGAGCTCCGGCGCGAACTCGCCCTGCTCCTTGCCCTCTTCGACGAGACCGGCGAGCCGCTCGCGGACCCAGTCGAGCGTCTCGTCGACGGGAGCGCGCAACTCGTCGCTCGCGACGATGTCCGGATCCATCGTCAGCCGCCCCACGGGGCAGCCGCGCAGCACGTCCCGCTCGCGCAGGAGATACGCCCGGATGCGCTCCGACGGCGTCCCCGGCCCGTCGAGCAGCCGCTCGACGAGGGCCCGCATCTCCTCGGCCGTGCGCGTGATCGCGGCCAGGGCGAGATCGGGCTTGCCCTTGAAGTGGTGGTACATGCTGCCCTGTCCGGCGCCGGCGCGCTCCAGGATCGCCTTGGGGCTGGTGCCCACGTAACCGCGCTCCCAGAGCAGCTCGCGGGTGGACTCGATCAGTCGGTCCGAGGTGCTCATGGGAGCACTGTACATACTAGTAGTTACAGAAGTCGAGGTACTCCCTGGGAGGTACGCGCACTGTCGCTGGCCGTACGACGACCCGGAGCCCTCTCCCGAGCCAGTCTCGAAGCACACCGAAAACCGAGAACCCTCAGGGAGATGAACCGACATGCAGACCCTCGCGCACTGGGACGGCGGCCCCGGCCCCTGGATCCTCTTCCTTCCGCTGATCTGGGCCGCCGTCGTGATCGGCGTCGTCACCGTCCTGCGCCGCACCGTGGGGCGCGGCCGCCGCGGACCGTGGCACGCCATGGGCGACACCCGCCCGTCCGGCGACTCGCCGCTCGCCGTGCTCGGCCGCCGTTTCGCCTCCGGCGAGATCGACGAGGACGAGTACTGGCGCCGGCTGTCGGTGCTGGACGAGCAGTTCGGCCGGACGAAGGGCGGCGCGCTGTGACCACCACCGCCCTGCGGACCGCCGCCCGGGTCGTCGACGCCGTGAAGGTGTACGGCGTCGGCGACACCGCCGTCCGGGCCCTGGACGGGGTGGACGTGGCCTTCCCGGCAGGACGCTT
Organism: Streptomyces sp. NPDC043427; assembly: GCF_056436655.1. Classification (NCBI taxonomy): domain Bacteria; kingdom Bacillati; phylum Actinomycetota; class Actinomycetes; order Kitasatosporales; family Streptomycetaceae; genus Streptomyces; species Streptomyces sp. NPDC043427. The sequence continues at coordinate 147,122 of NZ_JBWKCC010000005.1, forward strand.
CACCGCGATCATGGGGCCCTCGGGCTCCGGCAAGTCGACCTTGATGCACTGCGCGGCCGGACTGGACACCCTGACCTCGGGCGCCGCGTACATCGGCGACACCGACCTGAGCAGCCTCGACGACCGCCGTCTCACGCTCCTGCGCCGCGACCGCGTCGGCTTCGTCTTCCAGGCGTTCAACCTGGTGCCCACGCTGACCGTCGCGGAGAACATCCGGCTGCCGTTGGACCTGGCCGGGAGCAGGGGCGACCCGGAGTGGACCGACGCGCTGATCGACGTCGTCGGCCTGCGCGACCGGCTCCACCACCGCCCCTCCGAGCTCTCCGGCGGACAGCAGCAGCGCGTCGCCGTGGCCCGGGCGTTCGCCGGCCGCCCGGACGTGGTCTTCGCCGACGAGCCGACCGGCAACCTCGACTCCCGCTCCGGCGAGGAGGTGCTCGGCCTCCTCGGCCGCGCCGTGCGCCACATGAACCGCACGGTCGTCATGGTCACCCACGACCCGGTGGCCGCCGCCCACGCCGACGAGGTCGTCTTCCTGGCCGACGGGCGCCTGGTCGACCGTATGGAATCGCCGACGGCCGAGACGGTCCTGGACCGCATGAAAGCCTTCGAGGTGCCGTCATGAACGCCTCCGTCCGCCTGAGCCTGTCCTCCCTGCGCGCCCACAGGCGTCGCTTCGCCGGTACGTTCCTCGCGGTCTTCCTCGGGGTCGCGTTCCTGGCCGGGACGCTCGTCATGGGCGACACGCTGCGCGCCGGCTTCGACACCATGTTCGGCAAGGCGGCCGGCGGCACGGACGCCGTCGTCCGCGGCGCCGACACCATCACAACGCCGGGCGAGAGCCAGGGCGTGCGCCGACCGGTCGACGCCGACCTGGTGAACACCGTCGAGAAGGTCCCCGGCGTCGCGGCCGCCGCCCCCGACATCCAGGGGGCGGGCCAACTCGTGGGCGCGAACGGCAAGCCCATAGGCGGCCAGGGCCCTCCCACCCTGGCCGGCAACTGGATCACCGACCCCGAGCTCAACCCGTACCGCCTCGCCGAGGGCCGCGCCCCCGAGCGGTCGGGCGAGGTGGTCGTCAACCGCGGCACCGCCGAGAAGGGCGGCCTGCGCCTCGGCGACACCACCACGCTGCGCACCCCGGACCCCGTCCGGGTGACGATCGTCGGCCTCGCGACCTTCGGTGGCGAGGCCGGCATGGCCCAGGTGACGTACACCGGCATGACCCGCGCCGACGCCGAGCGGTACCTCACCGCACGGCCCGGCGAGGCGGCGAGCATCCAGGTGCGGGCCGGACCCGGTGTGAGCCAGCGGGAACTCGTCGACCGGCTGACGCCCGTACTGCCCAAGGGAGTCGAGGCGATCACCGGTCAGGAGTCGGCCGAGGAGAACACCGACATGATCTCCAGCCAGTTCCTGACCCTGTTCACCACCTTCCTGCTCGTGTTCTCCGGCATCGCCCTGCTGGTCGCGACCTTCTCCATCCACAACACCTTCGCGATCGTCGTCGCCCAGCGCACCCGCGAGAACGCCCTGCTGCGCGCGCTCGGCGCCTCCCGCCGCCAGGTCACCGCGTCGACCCTCGTCGAGGCGAGCGTCGTCGCCGTCACCGCGTCCGCCGCCGGGCTGGCGGGCGGCATCGGCATCGCAGCCGGACTCCAGGCGCTGTTCCCGGCCATCGGCTTCCCCTTCCCCGAGGGCGCGCTGGTCGTCGGAGCACTGTCGATGGCCCTGCCGCTCGCGGTCGGCGTCACGGTCTGCCTCGGCTCCGCGCTGCTGCCCGCCGTACGCGCCGGACGTACCGCTCCGCTGGCCGCGCTGCGCGAGACGGCCATCGACACGTCGGGCGCTTCCCGGTTTCGCGCGGTCACCGGCACGGGCCTGGCCGCCCTCGCGGTGGCCGTGACCCTCACCGGCGTCCTGGTCACCCCCTCCCTGTGGCTGGCGGGTACCGGCGCCGTCCTCGCCCTGATCGCGTTCGTCGTCCTCGGCCCGGTCGCCTCCACCACGGCCGTACGGATCCTCGGCGGCCCCCTCGACCGACTGCGCGGCGTCACCGGCGCCCTAGCCCGGCGCAACGCGCTGCGCAGCCCCAAGCGGACGGCCGCCACCGCGAGCGCCCTGATGATCGGTGTGGCCGTGGTGTCCCTGTTCACCGTGTTCGGCGCCTCGCTCAAGGCCACCATGGACCAGACGGTGTCGCGGTCCTTCGCGGGCGACGTCGCCGTCAGCACCCCCTCCTTCGGGGCGGGCGGCAGCGGCCTCAGCCCGAGACTCGCGGGTGCCGTCCAGCGCCTTCCCGAGGTCGACACCGCCGTCGGACTCGGGCGCGGCGTCGCCGAGGTCGACGGCAAGGGACGGGCGCTGACCGTCACCGACCCGGTCGCGCTGGAGCGCACCTTCGACCTCAGCACGGTCGACGGCTCCCTGCGTGACCTCGGAACCGACGGCATCGCGCTCACCGAGAAGGAGGCCGCCAAGCAGAGTCTCAAGCCCGGCGCCACCGCCCGGCTCACCTTCACCGACGGCACGACGGCGCCGTTCACCGTCCGCGCGGTCTACGGCCGGTCCGAACTCGCCGGCGACTACGTCATCACGCGCGCCGCCTGGGCCCCGCACCGCACCCAGGACTCCGACACCCTCCTCGCCGTGTCCTTCGAGGACGGCGTGAGCACGGACGCGGGCAAGGCCGCTGTGGAGAAGGTCGCCCGGCAGTACGGCAACCCGGAGGTGCAGACCCGCGACGAGTACGCCCAGTCCTCGGCGGCAGGGATCGACATGATGCTGACCCTGGTCTACGCGCTGCTCGCGCTCGCGGTCCTCATCGCGCTGCTCGGCATCGCCAACACGCTGACGCTGGCCGTGCACGAACGCACCCGCGAACTCGGTCTGCTGCGGGCCGTCGGCCAGACCCGGTCCCAGCTGCGGGCCATGGTCCGCTGGGAGTCGGTCCTGGTCGCCGCCTTCGGTACGTCGGGCGGACTCGTCCTTGGTGCCTTCCTCGGCTGGGTGCTGGTCTCCGCCTCCGACGGGGCGAGCGACAGTGCCTTCGCCTTCGCGCTACCGCCCGCGCGACTCGCGGTGGTGGCCCTGGTGGGCCTCGCGGCCGGCACCCTGGCGGGTCTGCGCCCGGCCCGGCGCGCGGCCCGTCTGAACGTGCTGCGGGCCATCGCCACGGAGTGAGCGGCCCCCAGCGAACGAGGGCACCGAAAGGGTGGTCACCGCCCGGTCAGCCGGCAACGGCGGACCGGGCGGGAGCGTGTGCGGGCCTGCGGCCGTCCGTCGCGAGCTCGACCTCGACCTCCGCGAACCTGCGCGCGGACTTCTCCCCGACCGGCCGGCGCAGCACGAGCGCGGGCTGGGCCGGCGCGGGCAGGGCCGTGGGAAGGGTGAACCACACGACCTTGCCCGACTCGCCGTCCGGCCGCGCGCCCCAGCTCTCGCTGACCGCCGCCACCATGGCCAGGCCGCGCCCGCATGTCGCGAGCGAGTCGGCGTCCTCCACCACGGGGAGACGGGGATCGTGGTCGCGCACCGAGACCATCAGCCGGTCGAGCAGCAGCTCCATCTCCACGGTGCACGTCTTGTCGGGCTGGGCGTGCCGGTGGACGTTGCTCAGCAACTCCGTCACACCGAGCGTGGCTCGGTCGATCAGGGCGTCCAAATGCCAGTAGCGCAACTGCGCCGATACGATTCTGCGGACCTGGCCGATCCGCGACGGCAGGGCCTGGAGCTCCACCGTGCAGTGCCTGCTTGGGTTGGTGATCACGGCTGCGACTCCCCGACGTGAGGTCCGGAAGAACACGGAGTTCGGATCGAATCCAGCAGGGCGTCTGCGCGAGGCGGCCGCCTGCTGTCGTGGCCGGCGGGCTGGTTCGCAGCGTTATCGCCGGTAAACCCAGAGTGACGTGTGACCAGCGTGACGGAGGGGGTGCGATACCGCAACTCGCGTCCGGATCCTTTCGCGCCCCCGTCGCCCCCGCTCAGCCCCCGCGGCCGGCCGCCCTGCGCACGGCCTCGATGAACCGGCGGGCCGCCGGCGGCCCCGGCTCGCCCGGGGCGGGGTCGTGGTCACCCAGAGTCAGGAGGTAGCGCTTGCCGTTGAGGTCCGCCAGGGCCCGGTCGTCCGCGGCGAACCAGGGCTTCGAGGCACGCACCGCCTGCACCGGCGCGCTGTCGATCTCGCTGCCGTAGCTCGTGAGCAGCTCCAGCCGGCCGTCGCTGATGCGGACCTGCCCGGCCCGGGTGAGCGAGCGCAGTCTCTTCCCGATGCGCACGCCCGTGGCCCTGAACTCCGGCTCTGCCATGCCGTTCCGCCCCCTTGTACAGTCCCTTGCGGTCTTTCCACGTACGGTGTCCGTCCGTCGTGCAGTCTGCCCGCGTACGGAGTCGAGCACCAGTACGCACGACACGCACAAGGGGGCGCCTGAAGCACTCGGCGAGTGCGCCCCCACGCCAGCGTGCCACCGGGGGGCGCACACCTGTACCCAGGGCTGTCTTTGAGGGCCCCAAAGCAACGTTTATGCAGGTGAGAAGCGTGCGGAAGGTGATTATGATCGGTGGCACAAGGCCGCGCGACCCCCCGTCGGCGCGCACCGTAAGGAGCCCCGCCGTGAGCACCCCCCAGCAGACCCGGACCGGCGCGACCCTCGACGTCGACCACAGCGACTCCGCCTACCGCGCGTGGCTGAAAGAGGCCGTCCGCAAGGTCCAGGCCGACGCCAACCGCTCGGCCGACACCCACCTGCTGCGGTTCCCGCTGCCGGAGCGGTGGGGCATCGACCTGTATCTGAAGGACGAGTCCACCCACCCCACCGGCAGCCTCAAGCACCGCCTCGCCCGCTCCCTCTTCCTCTACGGCCTGTGCAACGGCTGGATCCGGCCGGGCCGCCCGGTGATCGAGGCGTCCAGCGGCTCCACCGCGGTCTCCGAGGCGTACTTCGCCAAACTGATCGGCGTGCCCTTCATCGCCGTCATGCCGCGCACCACGAGCGCGGAGAAGGTCCGCCTCATCGAGTTCCACGGCGCGCAATGTCACTTCGTGGACGACCCCCGATCGATGTACGAGGAGTCCGCCCGCCTCGCGGCCGAGACCGGCGGCCACTACATGGACCAGTTCACCTACGCCGAACGTGCCACCGACTGGCGTGGCAACAACAACATCGCCGAGTCGATCTTCCGCCAGCTGCGCCTGGAGCGGTTCCCCGAGCCCGCGTGGATCGTCGCCACCGCCGGAACAGGCGGCACCTCCGCGACCCTCGCGCGCTACGTCCACTACATGCAGCACGACACCCGCATCTGTGTCGCCGACCCGGAGAACTCCTGCTTCTTCGAGGGCTGGACCACCGGCGACCCGGACGTCACCTGTGACTGCGGCTCACGCATCGAGGGCATCGGCCGGCCGCGCATGGAACCCAGCTTCGTACCGGGCGCCGTCGACCGGATGATGAAGGTGCCCGACGCGGCCAGCGTCGCCGCCGTACGGGCCCTGGAGCGGGCCATCGGCCGCAAGGCCGGCGGCTCCACCGGCACCGGGCTGTGGAGCGCCCTGAAGATCGTCGCCGAGATGGTGGCCGACGGCCGCCAGGGCAGCGTGGTCACCCTCCTGTGCGACCCGGGCGACCGCTACCTCGACAAGTACTACTCCGACACCTGGCTCGCGGACCAGGGCCTCGACATCACGCCGTACACCGAGGCGATCGAGTCTCTGCTGGCTACGGGAGTGTGGCCGCAGTGACGCGTGCCGGGACGACGAGCCGGCGTACGGCTCGCCTGTCACCAACGTGCTGCCACACCGCACTCGGCGGCCAGCCACCCATCACCCGCGTCAACAACCCTGCGGGTCAATACACCTAGACGGTGAGCCGGCGCTCCAAGGCCGTCACCGCGTCGCGGAACGCGCGGCCGAGTCCGGCGCGGGCCAGCCGCAGGGTGAGGCGGAACGGGGCCGGGCCGTCGGCTGCGAACGTCCACCGTACGCGCGTACCGGTCCCGGTCGGCGTGAGCCGCCACTCCTCGACCAGGGCGCGGGGCCCCGGCGCGGTCGTGGCGTCCATGCGGTAGACGTACACCTCGGGCTCCTTGGCCAGGAGGATCGTCTCCTCGAGGCGGACACCGCCCCTGAGCCGTATCTCCCGTCCCGCGCCGCCATCGGTCGGACGCGCACGTTCCACCGCCGAGAACCACTCGGCCCAGCCCGGCACGTCCTCGGCGAGCGCGGGGAAGACCGCCTCGGGCGCCGCCGCGATCTCTCTGGTGAACACCAGGCGCAGGGGAGCGGTGTCGACGAAGTCGAGCCCGACCGGGCGCAGACGACGAGCCATGGGCGACGTCCCCCTTCGTGGAGTGGGCGTCACCCTAGCTGGCACACCGTCAGATGTCTGCACCCTCTTCCGCCTCGCCGGCCACCATCAGCCGCCGCAGATGATCCGAGATCTCGGAACGCGCCTCGGCGGGCAGCCCCGCGTCGGTCACCAGCGTGTCGACCTGGTCCAGCGCCGCGAACGAACTCAGGCCCACCACACCCCACTTGGTGTGGTCGGCGACCACGACCACCCGCCGCGCCGAGTGCACAAGGCGCCGGTTGGTCTCGGCCTCCGCGAGGTTCGGCGTGGACAGACCGGCCTCCACCGATATGCCGTGCACACCGAGGAACAGCAGGTCGAAGTGGAGTGCCGCGATCGCCTGGTCGGCGACCGGCCCCACCAGCGAATCGGACGGGGTGCGCACCCCGCCGGTCAGCACCACCGTCGCCGCGCCCTGCCGCGGCCCCGACGTGCGCTGTGCCGCGTGGAAGACGTCGGCGACCCGCACCGAGTTGGTGACGACCGTGAGATCCGGAACCTCCACCAGCTGATGGGCCAGCGCGAACGTCGTCGTACCACCCGACAGCGCGATCGCACTGCCCGGCGACACCAGCTCCGCCGCGGTCCGCGCGATGTCCTCCTTGGCCGTCAGCTCCAGGCCCGACTTGGCCTCGAACCCCGGCTCGTGCGTGCTCGCCTCCACGATCGGCACCGCACCGCCGTGCACCTTCTCCAGGACGCCCTGGCGGGCCAGCGCGTCGAGGTCACGGCGGACCGTCATGTCCGACACGCCCAGTTTGCGCGTCAGCTCGTTGACGCGGACGCCACCACGGCGCCGGACCTCGTCCAGGATCAGGGCGCGGCGCTGCTCCGCGAGGAGGTTCTGATTCTCGCTCACGTACGCTCCGGTTCCTTTCGCCTCAAGCCGTCCGACGGGCCTGCCCACCTGCTCCGACGAGGACATTCTCCCCATCCCCGGTGTGCGGGCGTCCCATCCTTGCACGGGATGGCGCGGACGGTACCACCACCCCGTAGGGCGTCTGTCACCGAGCGCGCCCCGCGAACTCGGGTCACACGGATCGGGGAGATTCGGTGACAGGGGGTGTGCATCGCCCCCGGAACGGACATCCTGGTGCCCGCACAGGCACATGTCGACGGCGTGTCACGGGGGAAGTGCGAACAGTGGAACGTGCCTCAGCAACCTCATCGACCTCAGACAGCAGAGCCGCCCTGGAACTCCTGGTCCATGGAGTCGGCGGCGCCACACCCGAGAAGATGCTCAACGATCCGCGCACCGTGCGGATCACCGGCGACGACACGGCGGCCATCTTCCGGCGCGCCGACGACGTCGACGCGGACAACGGAACCGACGAACAGCGCACCGCGCCGGTGCCCGAGGCCTACGTCTGGTGCAACCTCACCTCCGGCAACGGCACCCGCGCCCTGTGGCTGTTGCTGCTGCCTTTCATGGTGGTCAACCTCGCCCACTGGATGCGCCCCGCCGCCCACGACCGGGTGCGGACGGTGCGGCTGTACGGCCTGCTGGTACGGCTCGCCGGGCTGACGCTCACGGTGCTGCTCGTCGCGGCGGCCTGCGAGGTAGCCCTCGACCTGACGGCCTGGCAGTGCGCGGGCACACCCGCGTGCGCCGCACGCCACTCCTGGCTCGGCTTCCTCTCGCCCGACGCCTCGAACGGCGGCTGGTGGAGCCGGCCCGGCCGCCGACTCGCCCTCGCGGCCCTGCTGCCCACCGCCCTGACCGGACTGCTGTGGTACCTCTCCCACCGCACCTGGCGCGCGTACGAGTCCCAGGAACCCATGGACCCCGCCGCCGAGCCCGAGAAGGAGACCGGCCGCACCGCATTGAACCGCCCCGGATTCTGGTACGGGCGCCGACTGGTCGCCCGGCTGCGCGCGGCGCACACCGCCGCCGGTCTGCTGACCGTGGCCGCCGCGGTCGGCACCGCGGCCGCACGCTTCGACCGCGAGCCCGGCGGTCCGGTGGTCCTCGAGGTGCTCGGCCGACTGCTCGAGGCGGCTCTCGGTGCCGGCGTGATCGTCGTGCTGTGGGTGGTCTGCCGCCGCGGCCGCAGCGAGAAACGCCTCGACCGGGAACCCGACACGCGCCTCGCGCGCTTCCTGCCGCTCGGCGCCCTCGGCCTGCTCGTCCTCACCCTGGTGTACGCCGGCTGGGAGCGACCGGGCTGGACCTCGACCGGACGACTGCAGGGCGACATGACCTTCGGGACCATCGCGCTGGGCCAGGGCGCGCTGGTGATCGCCCTCGCCGTGGTCGCGCACGTCCTCCACCGCGCCCTCCCCGACCGGCGCGCCGCGATGCGTGGCCTGGCCGGACCCGCCGTCGCCATGCTGGCCTGCGCCCTCGGCGGAGTGATGTCCGGCGGGGTCTCCCAGCGAGTCTCCGACTGGCTGGACGGCACCCATGCCACCCTCGACGGCCCCCCGGTCCTGCTCACCTGGCAGGCGTCGGTGATCCCCGTACTGCTCCTCGTGCTGCTCGTCCTCTGCGCCCGCCTCGGCCACAGTGCCTGGCGCCTGGCCCGGGCCGATTACGAGGCGGTGCGACGCGACTCCCAGGAGCAGAGCGAGGACGTGGCCGCGGAGAAGACGGATGACGCGGCCGGGGAGGCGGCCGGGGAGGAGAAGGAGGACGGGGCCCGGCCGAAGACCGGGGAGGCGGCCGGGGAGAAGACAGAGGACGCCGCTGGTGAGAAGACCGAAGACGGGGCCCGCACCCGCCGCATCGCCCGCGCTCGCGCCATGGCCACCCTCACCGACCAGGCGCCCCTCCTCGTGGCGGTCACCTCCACCGCGACCCTGCTCCTGGGTGCCGGCGCAGTCGTCGGCGCCCTCGGGACGAAGGAGACACCCGGCGGGGCCGCCACGCACGCGTACGCCTTCGTCCGGGGCGCCGCCGAGACCGCGCAGGCGCTGGGCTCCTGGCTGATAGGGCTCGGCTTCATCCTCTTCGTCACCTGGGGCAGGCGTGCCTACAAGGACCCCTCAGCGCGGCGCACCATCGGCATCCTCTGGGACGTCGGCACCTTCTGGCCCCGCGCCGCCCACCCCTTCGCCCCGCCGTGCTACGCCGAGCGCGCGGTTCCCGACCTGACCTGGCGGATGGCCACCTGGACGCAGACCACCCGCGGACGCCTGGTGATCTCCGGCCACTCCCAGGGCAGCGTCCTTGCGGCCGCCGCGGCCTGGCAGCTGCAACCGTCCGTCCGCAAACGTGTCGCGCTCCTCACCTATGGCTCCCCGATCGAGCGCCTGTACGGCCGCTGGTTCCCGGCCCACTTCGGCCCGGACGCGCTCGCCGCCCTGCACCGCGACGTCGACTGCTGGCGCAACCTGTACCGCCTCACCGACCCCATCGGCGGCCCCGTACGCCTGCCCGGCGACTGCGGCCCCGCGGTGGACCGCGGTCCCCTCAAGGACCCGATCGCCGACGGCCGCACCCCGGAACACCCGCTGCCCGCGCCGCTCCTCGGCCACTCCGACTACCAGGCCGACCCCGCCTTCGCCGAGGAACGCGAGCTGCTGCTGGGCCGACTGCGCCCGGAGGTGCCCGTCCAGCGGCTGGAGGCGTGCCACCAGGACTTCGAACAGACGGTGTGAGCACTGCATGCCACCATGTGCGTGCCGGCGAACCGAAGGGAGGGGGCGGCGCGTGCTGGGGTTCCTGAAGGCGTTGTCCGAGTGGGTGCTGTGCGCGAGCGTCGTCGTGGTCCCGTGGACGCTCTACGGGGTGCGCAAGGACGCGAGTTCCGGCGCACCCGCCGCCGCACCACCGCGGTCGTGGAGGAGCGGGTTTTCAAACCCGGGGCGTCCCGGCCCTCCGCGGTCGTCGTCAACTTCACCACCGAGGACGGTCGCACCTGCACCGGCAACGTGCTCGTGGGCACGAACGGCCCCATGATCCAGGTGGGGGACCCACTGGACGTGTACTACTCGTCCACGAGCCCCCTGCGGATGAAGACCGCCTCCTCCCAGGAGCGGGTTCGAGCCCCCCGTCGGTACGCGGAACTCCTGGTCCTCGCCGTACCCGCGACCGCCGCCGCCCTCGGGTACGTCCTGGACCGGTTTCTGTCCACCTGAACACCGGCACCTCAGGGCAGCTCCGGCAGGTCCTCCGCGTACAGCAGTGTCAGGTCGTCCGTGCTGGGCTCGTCGAGCTGGGCGACGCGGCTGGCGTGGCGTTCCACCATTGCCTCGAAGGTCTGGCGGGCGGTGCGGCCGTTGCCGAAGGCTGGGCCCTTCGGGATCGCCGTGAAGTACTTGAGCAGGCCCTCCGACGCGCCCGGCGCCAGCCGGTACTCGTGCTCCTCGGCCTGCTGCTCCACGATCCGCAGCAGCTCCTCGGGGCCGTAGTCGCTGAAGGTGATGGTCCGGGAGAAGCGGGACGCCACACCCGGGTTGACGGAAAGGAAGCGCTCCATCTCGGCCGTGTAGCCAGCGACGATCACCACCACCGCGTCCCGGTGGTCCTCCATCAGCTTCACCAGCGTGTCGATGGCCTCCTTGCCGAAGTCCCGGCCCGAGTCCTCCGGGGACAACGCGTACGCCTCGTCGATGAACAGCACGCCCCCGCGCGCCTTGTCGAAGGCCTCCTGGGTGCGGATCGCGGTGGAGCCGATGTGCTCGCCGACCAGGTCGACGCGGGACACCTCGACGAGATGACCCTGCTCCAGCACGCCGAGCGAGGCGAGGATCTCGCCGTACAGGCGCGCGACCGTCGTCTTTCCGGTGCCCGGGGAGCCAGTGAACACCAGGTGGCGCTTGACGGAGGCTGCCTTGAGGCCCGCCTGCTGGCGGCGCCGGCCCACCTCGATCATGTCCGTGAGGGCGCGCACCTCGCGCTTGACGCTGTCCAGGCCGACCAGTGCGTCGAGTTCACCGAGCACTGCCTTCGAGGTCCGTGCCGACCGCTGAGGCTCCGCGGCCGGCTGCGACTGCGGGGCGTCGACACGCTGCTCGGGGATGGCACCGAGCAGCCCGGCGGACTGACCCACCGTCTGTACGGAGGTCTCCCGTGCCGTCGGCTGCCTCAGGGCCGCGCTCTCGTCGCTCGTGCAGTCCTCGACCACGGGCCCCGTGTCGGGCCCCGCGTCCGAACCGCCGTCCGCGAACTCGTACCCACCGCGCGCGCACCGCTCCGTACGGCACTTGCGCAGCGTCGTACGGCAGCCGTCGATCACATGGAAGCCGTAGCCCCCGCTGCCCGTCACCCGGCAGTTCAGGAAGCTGCCGCGGCCCCCGGCCGACACGTAGAAACCGGCCTCGGCGGGGGAGTCGACCGTGCAGCGCTCGACGGTGGGGTCGGCGCCCTTGGTGACGATCACACCGGTCTGGGTGCCGTCCAGCGTGCAGTTGTTGAGGGTGCCGCCGCTGCCGTGGTCACGGAACCAGGCGCCCGTCGCCGCGTCCCGGATCCGGCAGTCGTCGAGCTGCGCGGTCGCGCCGTCGCTCACCGACACCGCCGTGTTACGCACCTGGGAGAGGTCACTGTCGACGACGTCCGCGCGCGAGCCGCGGTCGAGGACGAACAACGCGTCCGGCACGTCGTGCACCCGGCAGGAGTCCAGGACCGCCGTGGCGCCGTCGCTGACCCACACGGCCGGGTAGTCGCCCGTGCTGTCGAAGATCTCGCACTGGTTGGCGTCCACGCGCGTGCCGGGGTCCCACACCGACAGGCCGTTGCGCCCGAACTGACGCACCGTCGTGCGCGTCAGCGTCAGCACGGAGCGCGAGCGCAGGTCGACCGCGTTCTCCGGGATGTCGTGGATGTGACAGTCCGCCAGCGTGAGCACGGCGTCCGTGTCGAGCGTGACACCGTCGGCGGTCGTACGGTGCACATCGCAGTCGGTGAGGTGCGCGGTGGCCCGCCCGGTGATCTGGACGCCGCTGCCCCGCACCTCGTACACCTCGCAACCGACGGCCTCCAGCGCGGAGTTGTCGCCGGTCGCGGTCAGTCCGGAGCCGGAGGCGTGGTGCACCCGGCAGCGCTCCAGCCGGGGACGGGCGCCGCCGCGTACCGCGACCCCCGCCTGGGCCGCCGCGACGACCTCGCACTCCTCGAACACGCCGCCCCCGCCGTCGACCACGGCGATGCCGATGCCTGCCGGGTTGTCGACGGTGCAACGCCGCACGGTCGGGCGAGCGCTCCCGCGCACCTCGATCCCGGCCGACGAGCGGGTGACGATCCGCAGGTCCGTCAGCTCCGGTGTGCCCTCCTCGACGAGCAGCGCGGGCGCGGCGGCGTCCTGCCCCTCCACATGCAGGTCCTGCACCACCGCCGAGGCGCGCACCGTCAACGGCACCCCGTCCACGGGGGCGATCCGGACCGAACCCGGAGAACCCTCGGGGCCGCGCAGCGTCACCGACCGCTGGACGACGAGGTTCTCCCGGTAGGTACCGGGAGCGATGGTGAGCACGTCACCCTCGGCCGCGGCCTCCAGGGCGGCGGCGAGCGATGCGTACTCACCCGTGCGGCGCCGCCACCTCGATGTGCCGGTGTGCGTCACCTGGACCGTGCCCTGTGCCATGGCGTTGCTGTGCCCCCACCTCGTCGTACTGCCGGCTCGTTCGCCTTCGGGGGCTACAGCGCCCCTACGGCTCCCTCACGCGCGGGTTGATGCCGAAGAGTTCGGCCGGACCACCGTAGCGTGCGCGCGGGTGGTGGGTTGACCGGAGCCGGAAGGCCGTCAGCAGCCCGTGCCGGTCCTGCCCCAGTCCGGGCCCGCCCGGTCCCATGCCTGGTCCCAACGGGCGTACCGGCGACGGACCATGCGCCAGACCATCAGCCGTCTGCCGGCCTCGACGAGGCCCGCGGTCAACAGAGCGGCGCCCACACCGGCGAGGACGGCGTGCGTGGTCGCCGTCGCGGAGTCCAGCGGACGGGCCACCACGGTGCCGTGCTCGTCCGTCCATATCTCGAAGTGGTCGCCGGGATGCGGGGCCTTGAGGTCCGCCATGGCCGTGGCTTGATGCCGGGTGCCGTCAGGGGCGATCCAGTCGGCAAATACCTGGGAGCGCGCCTCCCGTCCGGTGGAGGTCTCGGGGTCGGCCTCCAGCGGGGAGCGGTCCAGCTTCCGCAGCACGGTGGCCGTGACCAGATGGCGCGACTGGCGTTGGTCCTTGACCGACTGCTGCAGCGCGTCCTCGGCGACGGCGCCGACGACGAAACCGATCACGGGCGTGACGAGGAGGACCAGCAGCAGGGCCGCCAGGGCCAGCCATGCCTCGACCAGATCGGTCGTGCGGCGCAGCGGATTGTGCCGCCAACGCCAGAGCCCGCTGATTGCTCGCACCGTCCCGCACCCCCTTTCCCGCTCCGTGATAACCCCTCGCGGAGCCGTTCACGCGCTCGCCCGGTCAAAGAGAGAGGGAAATCACCTGAGGCCGGGCGTCTCATGAACTTCTCACGAAGATTCCAACGGCCGGGCCCCGGCCAGTGGTTCCCGCCCACCGCAGGATCCCGTCCGCCGCTGGATCCCGTTGCTCCCCGTCCGCGGGCGGTCCCCGCCTACGCGAGGACCGTCACAGGATCGCCGACCCGGATCGTGCCACGGTCGAGGGGCACCAGGTTCTGACCGAACACCAGCTTGCCGTCGATGAGGCGGTGCCGGCCCAGGGTGCGCAGGGGCTCCTTGCCGCGTTCCGCGGTGTCCTGGTCGGTCGTTGTCACCACGCACCGGCCGCACATCTTGGCGACACGGAAGGCGACCTCGCCGATGGAGACGCGCGACCAGCCGTCCTCGGCCCAGGCGTCCGTACCCGACACGACCACGTTCGGCCGGAAGCGGTTCATCGGCAGCGGGCCCTCGCCCGCGTGGTCACCCTGAGCGATCCGGGAGTTGAGGGCGTCGAGCGAGGCGGTGGTGGTGAGCAGCAGCGGGTAGCCGTCCGCGAACGAGACGGTCTCGCCCGGCAGCGCGTAGTCGGGGTCGACCGCGCGGCACGTGGCGGGATCGACCATGTGCACGAGACGTACGTCGGTCCCCAGATAGGCGCTGCACCAGGCGTGCGCGGCGTCGTCGGCGAGGACGCCCTCCACCTTGTCCCGGAAGATCTCCACCGTCGTCGTGCCGAGCGGCCGCGGCACGTCCACGGTCAACGGCTCCAGGCCGGGCGCGGACAGACGAAGGCCGCCGCCGGGCAGAAGCTCGGCGGCGGCCAGCGCGAGGCGCGGTTGCTGGCGTTGCGTGACGACCTTTCCCCCGTCGTCGATCAGCGCCCAGCGTCGGTCTCCGGTCAGCCCCCAGGGCTCCACGACGGCCTCCCGGGGCGCCAGGCCCCGGAACGCCTTGACCGGATGAACATGAATCGACAGCAGCTGTGCGTTCCCCATGGAGTCATCCTGCCAGGTGGCACGGACAACCCGGAGAACGGTTCAGTAGCCCCTGTACGACTGCTGGTTGTACGGATCCTGTTGCGGGGTCGGGCCGGGGCGGGGAGCCGCGGGGCGCATGGCCTCGTAGCCCGTGCCCGGCATGCCCGGCCGAGGCTGCTGTGCCTGCGGACCGGGGTAACCACGCGGCGCGCCGGCCTGCTGCGGGATGTACGCCGCGGGCGCCTGCTGCAGCGGAGCCGGCTGAGGCGCCTGCGGGTAGCCGTAGGAGGGCTGCGACGGGCCCGAGGGGAGGGCGGGCAGCGCCGACGGGAGCGCGGGCAGGCTGCTGCCGCTCGTGTCGTACGCGGCGGGGACCCGGATCGGGGCGATCTGCGGGGTACCCCGCTCGGCCACGAGCGAGTCGTAGATCGGGGTGTCCGGGAAGGAGGCGGAGTAGTAGCCGCCGCCATAGGTGGAGCGGGGGGAGGTCATGGCACATAAGTTAAGCCCACGATGTGCTGGTTGGGGAGACCGATAAGAGTGTTGTTTTCCGTGTCGGCGGTGACGTGCGCCCCCTAATGTGAGCGAACATGGAAAAAAGGGACGACGCAGAATGTTGTGATCCGGTAAAGGCCGAGTTCCAGGGGGGTTACCCGCGGGTCGCACACCCTGTCGCCGCGCTCCCATGGGAGTTCGACGGCGCGCGCAATAGGTTGGCCGGGTACGGAACGCGAGGGACGGCCGGAACTCCGCCGGCATGGACGGTGACAGGTGATGGGGGCAGACATGTCGATGCCTAAGGGGTCGAACGTTCCGGTGCCGACCACGGCACTACGGGTGGAACTGGGCTGGGGTTCGGGACCAGGTGTCCCGGACGTGGACGCCTCGGCCCTGCTGCTGGTGGCCGGAAAGGTCCGTTCCGACGGGGACTTCGTCTTCTACAACCAATCCACCCACTCCTCCGGCGCTGTGCGCCACGAGGGCAAGCGCGACGCCGGCGGCCGGGTGACCGACACGCTCCTCGTCGACCTCGCGCGCGTGGAGCCCGCGATCGAGACCGTGGTCCTGGCCACCTCCGCCGACGGGGGCTCGTTCGGACAGGTGCAGGGCCTCTACATCGAGGTCAGGGACGCCGCCCAGGGAACCGTCGCCGCTCGCTTCGACAGCACCGGCGCAACCGTCGAAACCGCTTTCGTGCTCGGCGAGTTCTACCGTCGTCAGGGCGCCTGGAAGTTCCGTGCCGTCGGCCAGGGCTACAGCAGTGGACTCGAGGGACTGGCCACGGACTTCGGCATCACGGTCGACGAGCCCCAGCACACGGCACCGGCCCCCGCCGCGCCGGTCGCGCCCCTGGTCACCACGCCGCCACCCGTCGCGCCTCCCGTGACCATGCCCGCGCCGCCCGTCACCGTGCCCCCGCCGGTCCACAACGCCCCGCCTCCACCGTCGGCACCGCCCACAGCGCCCGTGAGCCTGAGCAAGGTCACGCTCACCAAGGCCGCCCCCTCGGTCTCGCTGACCAAGCAGGGCGGCACGTCCGGCGCCCTGCGCGTGAACCTCAACTGGGAGGTGCGCAAACAGTTCTCAGGGTGGGGCAGCAAGCGTGGCAGGGCGGTCGCGCTCCACGCCGACCTCGACCTCGACCTGTGCGCCCTCTTCGAGCTCGCCGACGGCCGCAAGGGTGTCGTACAGTCCCTCGGCAACGCCTTCGGGGCCCTGCACCAGCCGCCGTACATCCACCTCGACGGCGACGACCGCACGGGTGCCGTGTCCAGCGGCGAGAACCTCACCGTCAACCTCGACCACATCCGTGACTTCCGGCGCATCCTCGTCTTCGTGACGATCTACGAAGGCGCCCGTTCCTTCGCCGACCTGCACGCCACGGTCACGCTCCAGCCGCAGTACGGCGCGGCCATCGACTTCTCCCTGGACGAGTGCACAGTCCCCTCGACGGTGTGCGCGCTCGCGCTCCTCACCAACACCGGCGGCGACCTCGTCGTCCAGCGCGAGGCCCGCTACCTGGTGCCCGAGCGCGGGGTGAGCCCGCAGCGGACGGTCGACTACGCGTACGGATGGGGGATGAACTGGACTCCCGGAAGGAAGTGACGCGGGCCCGGCGACGACGGTCAGCCCTCGTCGGGCACGACGTCCGGGCGGGCGTAGGTGCGGCCCTTCCAGGCCGCACCGCGCCCCCGGTGGTGCTGCACCGCGGAGTCGACCGTCATCAGGAGGTACAGGAACGCGGTGAACGGCAGCAGCGGGGCGAGCCACAGCGGCTGGCGGTAATAGAGGAGCATCGGTACGTACGTCCCCGCCATCACCAGCCACGCCAGGGCACCCGGCACCGCCGCGGCCGGGTTCCCCGCGACCAGGCCCACGACGACGGCCACGGGCGGCACCAGGTACACCAACGCGAGCCCGGCCACTGTGCCGGCCAGCAGGAGAAGGCTGTGCCGCAGTTGCGCGTAGGCGCTGCGCGAGACCATCCGCCACAGGTCGTGCAGGCGCGGATAGGGGCGCACACTGTCGACCCGCTCGGCCAGCCCCAGCCAGATGTGCCCCCCGCCGCCCTTCACGGCACGCGCCAGTGCCACGTCGTCGATGACCGCGTGCCGGATGGCGTCCGGGATCCGCGCCCGCTCGGCGGTGTCGGCGCGCAGCAGGACACAGCCGCCAGCAGCGGCCGCCGTCCGGGTCCCCCGCCTGCCGATCCGACGGAACGGATACAACTGCGCGAAGAAGTAGACGAACGCCGGCACCACGAGCCGCTCCCACAGGCTCTCCACCCGCAGCCGGGCCATCTGCGAGACGACGTCGAATCCGCCGGAGCGCGCCGCGGCCACCAGCCCGCGCAGGCTGTCGGGCGCGTGCGCGATGTCGGCGTCGGTGAGCAGGAGGTACTCGGGGTCACGCGGGCGTGCCAGCCCGATGCCGTGGCGCACCGCCCACAGTTTCCCGGTCCAGCCCGCGGGCGGCTCGCCGGGCGAGCTCACCGTGAGGGGCAGCCCGCCATGCCGCCGGGCCAGCTCACGCGCGAGCTCCCCGGTGCCGTCCGTACTGCCGTCGTCGACGAGCAGGACCTCCGCCCGGCCCGGGTAGTCCTGGGCGAGCAGTGACGGCAGACTCGACGACAGGACGGCGGCCTCGTCGCGCGCGGGGACGACGACGCAGACGGAGGGCCATTCCGGCTGATCACTCGGAGGGGCGCTGGGGGAAGGATCACCGACGGGCGGATCACCCGGCGACGGATCGCCGAGAGGCGGCAATCGCACGTCCGTACGCCAGAAGAAGCCCTGGCAGAGCAGCAACCACAGCCATGCGCCGAGTGACGCGGCGGCGATCCACACGAAGGCGCTCACCCGCGCAGTCTGCCCCACCCGGCTGGTCCGTTGGGGGACATCGTCTATCGTGGCCGGGTGAAGATCGCGCTCATGGACTCCGGAATCGGGCTGCTGGCGGCCACCGCCGCGGTACGGCGCCTGCGACCCGACGCGGATCTCGTGCTCTCCCTGGAC
Source organism: Streptomyces sp. NPDC043427 (assembly GCF_056436655.1). Taxonomy (NCBI): domain Bacteria; kingdom Bacillati; phylum Actinomycetota; class Actinomycetes; order Kitasatosporales; family Streptomycetaceae; genus Streptomyces; species Streptomyces sp. NPDC043427. The sequence continues at coordinate 165,295 of NZ_JBWKCC010000005.1, forward strand.
CCCGACGGCATGCCCTGGGGGCCGCGTACCCCGCAGGACCTCACCGAACGCGCCGTGGCCGTCGCCGAGGCCGCCGCCGCTCACGGCCCGGACGCGCTCATCGTGGGCTGCAACACCGCGACCGTGCACGCCCTGCCCACCCTGCGCGCCCACCTGGAACCCGCCATCCCGGTGATCGGCACCGTCCCGGCGATCAAGCCGGCCGCGGCCGGCGGTGGCCCCGTCGCGATCTGGGCCACGCCCGCCACCACCGGCAGCCCCTACCAGAAGGCGCTCATCCGGGACTTCGCCGACGGCGTGGACGTCGCCGAAGTGCCGTGCTGGGGCCTCGCCGAGGCCGTGGAGCACGCGGACGAGGCGGCCATCGACGAGGCCGTCACGGCGGCCGCCGCCCTGACCCCCGAGGATGTAACGACCGTCGTCCTGGGCTGCACCCATTACGAGCTGGTCGCCGAGCGCATCCGCGCGGCCGTGCAGCGTCCCGGGCTGCCTCCGCTCGTCCTGCACGGCTCCGCCGGGGCGGTCGCCGCGCAGGCGCTGCGCCGGATCGGTTCCGGCCCGGCACCGGAGGCGACTCCCCTCGGTACGGTGACGGTGCTGCTGAGCGGTCGCGAGGGCGCGCTGCCCGAGCCCGCCCTGGCCTACGAGGAAGGCCGGATCCTGCAGGCGGTCATTCCGGCTCCCTGACCCACGGACACCAGGGGACACGCCTGACCCGAGGTCTCCACGGTCGGCGTAGTCACGCTCCGCGACCTGGTACCCGCGGAGCGAAACCTGAGTAACCTCATTGCCATGGACCTCCACATCCATGGTGAGGACACATCCCACCCCGATGTCTGGACCGGGCGCGCCACGAACCGGGTCCAATGGTTGCTGGCGCTGTTCGGCGCGGCCTGCATGGCACTCGGCATCGAGCTGGCGGTGGACTCCGCCTGGAGCTCCGGCATCGCGCTCGTCGTGTCCGTCGTCGGCTGCATCGCCGCCGGACTGCTGGTCCTCTTCGGCACCCTCGCCTTCGTCCACGTCGACCTCAAGCTCGACAGGGAGTGCGTGGAGGTGCGCTGCGGCCACATCGGCGTACCCCGCCGCCGCATCCCCCTCTCACACGTCGCCGGCGCCGACTTCGACCCGCACGTCAACCCGCGCCACTGGGGCGGCTGGGGCTACCGGTGGCGGCCCGAGAAGGGCACCGCGGTCGTCGTACGGCGCGGTGAGGGCGTCGTGCTCCGCCTGTGGAACGGACACACCTTCACGATCACCGTGGACAACGCGGAAGCCGCCGTACTGGCCATCAGGGCCCGACTGCGACCGACGACGCCGGCGCACTGAGCCCCCCGCGCGTACCGAGCTCACGAAATCAGTCGGTCACCAGGCGCGTGTGCGTCTGCCACGACCGTCCCCTCGGTGAGCGGACGGGCTGTGGCCAGGCCGGCCAGCAGGCCCGCGCCCACCGACACCGCGGTGAAGCTCAGGGCGTTGCCGATCGTGGCGATGGCGGCGAGGGCTGTGAGCGCCGCGCCCGCAGTCAGCGCGACCGGTGTGGGACGGGGTGTGTGCCACAGCGCGAACAGCACCCAGCAGAACGCAGCCGCGAGCAGCACGACGCCGACCATCCCCTGTTCGGCCGCCTGCTGAAGGAGCGCCGAGTGCGGCTTGCCGTCGGGCGTCAGTGCCTGGCCCGCCGTCGGGCTGAGTTCCCCGAAACGGCCGGGGCCCACGCCCAGGGAGGCCTCCTGACGTGCCAGGTGCAGGGCGTCGTGCCACAGGTCGATCCGGTGGGGCGTGAGCTCGTCCTCCAGGGTCGCCGCGAGTCCGCCCGGCAGCGTTCTCCCGGCCGCCGCCCAGGTCAGCCCCGCCACCAGGGCCGTGGCCAGGGCCAGACCGGCGAGACCGAGACCGCGGTGGCGCGTGAGTCCGGCGGCGAGCGAGCACAGCAGCACCGCGGCACACGTCACGACCGCGGTCGTCGAGCCGAGGGCGGCGGCGGTCACGGCGATCCCCACGGCCAGGACGCGCAGCGCGAGCCGCAACGCGGGCAGCGGGGTGGCCCAGGCGGCACAGCAGGCGGCACCTGTGGAGAGGGTCAGCAGCGCCGCGGTGGCACCCGCGTGCCCGAGCGGTCCGACCAGCTCGGGGCCGGGCGAGAGCTGCGGGACGGCGATGGTCAGGCCGACCCCGGCCAGCGCCCCGGCGCAGGGCGCGGCGACCGGCAGGAGCGCGCCGAAGATCCGCCCGGCGGCGTAACCCGCGGCCACCGCGAGAACCGCGAGCAGCATGCCCTCGGGGCGGCCGTCGTGCGCGGCCGCGGTGATCAGGGACCAGGCGGCACAGGCCCCGAGCACCACCACGCCCGCCGCGTCAGAAACGTTTCGTCTCGCGCCGTCCGCATCCGGACCGGCCACAGAGGTCATCCCCGTGGAACCCACTCCGCCCCCTGAACCCGGCCGCCCCACCGACCGTGCACCAAACCCTGCCGTGACTGATCACGAGCACCGGCCCCGGCACACCGTAACGGCTGATGAGCCGTTTGTGGATGTGTTGGACCGAGATGCGCAGGAACGATGCGCCTCGTGGCGCCCCCGGGCGACCTTGTTGCCTCCCCCTCGCGTCCCCCTTGCGTTCCTCCCGCCTCCCTCCCGCCTCCCTCGTACGGCCCGAGGCGTCCGGTGCCGCGGCGCGGACCGCGTTGTCGGCGCGGCGGTCACCCGCCGTACACTCCCGGAGTGACCGTCACCGCAACCTCCGTGGGCCAGTCGGACCAGGCACGCCCGCAGCCCGCGCCCGCATCGCGCGGCGCGCGGCTCGCGCGCTTCGTCCCGGCCATCGCCGCGGCGCTCTCCGGAGTGCTGCTGTACGTCAGTTTCCCGCCGCGCACCCTGTGGTGGCTGGCCCTGCCGGCCTTCGCCGTCTTCGGCTGGGTACTGCGCGGCCGCAGCTGGAAGGCGGGTCTGGGCCTCGGTTACCTCTTCGGCCTGGGTTTCCTGCTGCCGCTGCTGGTGTGGACCGGTGTGGAGGTCGGCCCCGGGCCCTGGATCGCGCTGGTGGTCATCGAAGCGATCTTCGTCGCGCTGGTCGGCGCGGGCATCGCCGCGGTGTCGAAGCTGCCCGCCTGGCCGGTGTGGGCGGCCGCGCTGTGGATCGCCGGTGAGGCGGCACGCGCGCGTGTACCCTTCCGTGGCTTCCCCTGGGGCAAGATCGCCTTCGGCCAGGCGGACGGCGTCTTCCTGCCGCTCGCGGCCCTCGGCGGCACCCCCGTGCTCGGCTTCGCGGTCGTCCTGTGCGGCTTCGGCCTGTACGAGGTCGTCCGCCTCGTCCTCGAAGGACGCCGTACCGGCGTGGTGCGGCGGTCGACCGCGGCGGTGGCGCTGCTGAGCGTCGCCGTACCGGTGGTGGGCGCCGTGGCCGCGCGGCCGCTGGTCAGCGACAAGGCCGAGAAGGGCACCACCACCGTCGCCCTCATCCAGGGCAACGTGCCCCGCCTCGGCCTGGACTTCAACGCCCAGCGGCGCGCCGTCCTCGACTACCACGCGCGCGAGACGGAGCGGCTGGCCGCGCGGGTCGAGGCCGGCAAGGTGCCCCGGCCCGACCTCGTGCTGTGGCCGGAGAACTCCTCCGACATCGACCCCTTCGCCAACCCCGACGCGCGCGCGGTCATCGACGGCGCCGCCAAGGCGATCGGCGCGCCCATCTCCGTCGGCGGTGTCGTCGAACGCGACGGCAAGCTGCTCAACGAACAGATCCTGTGGGACCCGGTCAAGGGCCCGACCGACACCTACGACAAGCGGCAGATCCAGCCCTTCGGCGAGTTCCTCCCGCTGCGCTCGTTCATCGGCGCCATCAACAAGAACTGGACCAGCATGGTCCGCCAGGACTTCAGCCGGGGCAGCAAGCCGGGCGTGTTCGCCATGGCCAACGCCAAAATCGGCCTCGTCACCTGCTACGAGGCGGCCTTCGACTGGGCCGTGCGCGACACCGTCACCGACGGCGCGCAGATCATCTCCGTGCCCAGCAACAACGCGACCTTCGACCGCAGCGAGATGACCTACCAGCAGCTCGCCATGTCCCGTATCCGCGCCGTCGAGCACAGCCGCACCGTCACGGTGCCGGTGACCAGCGGTGTCAGCGCGATCATCATGCCGGACGGGAAGATCACCCAGAAGACCGGCATGTTCGTGGCCGACTCCCTGGTGCAGAAGGTGCCGCTGCGCTCCTCGCAGACCCCCGCGACGCAACTGGGGATTCTGCCGGAGATCGCCCTGCTGCTGGTGGCCGCGGGCGGACTCGGCTGGGCGATCGGCGCCGGTGTGCGCGGGCGGCGCGCCGGTGGCGTGTAGTCGTACGCCGGTTGCCCGCCCCCTGAACCCGTCCGGCCCTGCGGGACCGGCCCGCTAGGGTCGGTCCATGGCTACTCCTGACTTCATCCGTACGCTCCGGGCGACCGCCGGGAGCCAACTGCTCTGGCTGCCCGGGGTCACCGCCATCGTCTTCGACGACGACGGCCGAGTCCTGCTCGGCCGCCGTTCCGACACCGGCAAGTGGTCGGTGATCGGCGGCATCCCGGAACCGGGGGAGCAGCCGGCGGCATGTGCGGAGCGGGAGGTCCAGGAGGAGACCGCGGTGCGCTGCGTCGTCGAGCGAGTCGTGCTCGTCCAGGCGTTGGAGCCGGTCACGTACGAAAACGGCGACGTCTGCCAGTACATGGACATCACCTTCCGCTGTCGCGCCGTGGGCGGTGAGGCCCGCGTCAACGACGACGAGTCGCTGGAGGTGGGGTGGTTCGAGGTGGACGCCCTGCCGGAGCTGAACGAATTCGGGCTGTTCCGGATCAAGCAAGCGCTGTCGGACGCGCCCACATGGTTCGACACCACGAGTTCTCTCTGAAGTATGGGTGGTGACCATATGGGGTGGGGCAGGGGCGCTGCCTAGGGTCGAGACATGACCCCGCCCAGCGCCCTGCCCGGCCTCCCCACCCCCACGCTCGACCTCGGCGGCCGCACCGCTCTCGTCACCGGTGCCGCCGGAGGCATCGGCCGCGCCTGTGTGCTGCGGTTGGCGGCCGCCGGTGCCAAGGTGAGAGCGGTCGACCGGGACGCCACGGGCCTGGAGGCGCTCGCCGAGCGGTCCGCGTCCGTGGGACTGGCGGGCCGCGTCGAACCGCACGTCCTCGACCTGACCGACCTGGACGCCGCCGAGATCGCCGCCGCGGGCACCGACGTCCTCGTCAACAACGCGGGACTGCAACTGGTGCGGCCCATCGAGGAGTTCCCGCCGGAGGTCTTCCATACGGTGCTCACCGTGATGCTGGAGGCACCGTTCCGGCTCATCCGCGGCGCCCTGCCCCACATGTACGGGCAGGGGTGGGGGCGCATCGTCAACGTCTCCTCGGTGCACGGGCTGCGAGCCTCGGCCTTCAAGTCGGCCTACGTGGCCGCCAAGCACGGCCTGGAGGGGCTGTCCAAGACCGCCGCTCTCGAAGGCGCGCCCCACGGAGTCACCTCCAACTGCGTGAACCCCGGCTACGTGCGCACCCCGCTCGTCGAGAAGCAGCTCGCCGACCAGGCCAGGGCGCACGGCATCCCCGAGGCGCGCGTACTGTCCGAGATCCTGCTGCAGGACAGCGCGGTCAAACGGCTCGTCGAACCCGAGGAGGTCGCCGAGGCCGTCGCGTATCTGTGCGGGCCGCAGGCGTCCTTCGTCACCGGTACCTCGCTGGTCCTCGACGGCGGCTGGACCGCGCACTGAGCGGGGCGGGTCCATGGGATCCGGAGTTGTCCACAGGGCTGACGGGACGAGCCGGTCATGGTGAATCCTGTGAGCATGTCCAGCGATCACGTCCAGTCGGCCGAGCGCACCAACGGCGACGCCCCGGCGTCCGCGGGCAGCAGCGTCGAGGCACCCTTCCTCGACCTGCTGGCCCGGGGCGCGGGCGCCGACGCGTACGAGCGGCCCGTGCTGCTCGCCCGCGCCGACGGCCGACCGACCGAGCGGATCGAGGCACTCGAACACGCCAAGCGGCTCGCCCTGCGCGTGCGCTCCGAGCTGGAGAAACGACGTCGGCGCGAGGCCGAGCTGTCCGCGCTGTTCGAAACCGCGCACGACCTGGCGGGCCTCAGGGACCTGGACGCCGTGCTCCAGGCGATTGTGCAGCGCGCCCGGTCGCTGCTTGCCACCGACGTCGCCTACCTCAGCCTGAACGACCCGGCCAGAGGCGACACCTACATGCGGGTCACCGAGGGCTCGGTCGCGGCCCGCTTCCAGCAGTTGCGGCTCGGCATGGGAGAGGGGCTCGGCGGCCTCGTCGCCCAGACGGCCCGCCCGTACGTCACCGACGACTACTTCCAGGACGAACGTTTCCAGCACACCGCCACCATCGACGCGGGCGTACGGGACGAGGGACTCGTGGCCATCTGCGGGGTGCCGCTGATGCTCGGGCCGCACGTCATCGGGGTGCTCTTCGCCGCCGACCGCCGGGCCCGGGTCTTCGAGCGGGAGCAGATCGCGCTGCTCGGCTCCTTCGCCGCGCTCGCCGCGGCCGCCATCGACACCGCCAATCTGCTCACCGAGACCCGCTCCGCCCTCGCCGAGCTGGAACGGGCCCACGAGATCATCCAGGACCGCAGCGCGGTCATCGAGCGCGCCTCCGACGTCCACGACCGGCTCGCCGAACTCGTCCTGCGCGGCGGCGGTGTCCACGACGTGGCCGCCGCGGTCTCCGAAGTCCTCGACGGCGCGGTGCAGTTCATCGAGGCCACCGCCGCACCGACGGCAGCCCTGGAGGCGTCCCGCGCCGACGGACACGCCGTGCCGCACGAGGACGACTGGATCGCCGCCGTGACCGCCGGCGGCGAACTGCTCGGCGCGCTCGTCCTGCACGGCCACCCCGGCCTCGACCCCGTCGACCAGCGCACCCTGGAGCGCGCCGCGATGGTCACCTCACTGGTGCTCCTGGCCAGACGCTCCGCCGCCGAGGCCGAACAGCGTGTCCGAGGCGAACTCCTCGACGACCTGCTCGACGCCCGCGACCGGGACCCCCGTCTGCTGCGCGAGCGTGCCTCCCGGCTGCACGCCGACCTCGACGCCACCCACGTCGTCCTTGCCGCACGCCTCGCCGGCGCGGCGGCCGACGCCGAGCAGGAGGCGGACGCCCGCAGACGCCTGTGGTCCGCGGCCTCCCACCTCGCCGCGACCCGGCACGGGCTCGCCGCCGCCCGCGACGGAGGCACCGTCCTCCTGCTGCCACTCGCCCCCGGCGACACCGCCACCGACCTCGCCCGCCGCACCGCACGGCAGCTGGGCACGGCCGTCCACGAGGCGGTCACCGTCGGCGCCTCCGGGCCCGTAGAGGATCTCGACGCCCACCCGGACACCGTGGCCACCGCCTACACGGAGGGCCGCCGCTGCCTCGACGCCCTGCGCCTGCTCGGCCGCTCCGGGGACGGCGCCGCCGCCGAGGACTTCGGCTTCCTCGGACTGCTGCTGGCCGGCGACCGGGACATCGGGGGCTTCGTCGAGCGCACCATCGGCCCGGTGGTCGCGTACGACGAACGGCGCGGCACCGATCTGCTGCGCACCCTCGACGCGTATTTCGCCTGCGGCATGAGCCCGGCCCGCACCAAGGACGAGCTGCACGTCCACGTCAACACGGTCGCCCAGCGCCTGGAGCGCGTCGGCCGGCTCCTGGGCGACGACTGGCAGAACCCGTCCCGGGCCCTGGAGATACAACTCGCCCTACGTCTGCACCGCTTGTCGGCACCGACCCAGAACTGACCCCCGTACCCGGGCGGATACGGGGGCCGGTCGGCAAGGCGGATCAGACGGTACGGGCGTCCGCAGCCCCGGCTGTCGCGGGTTCGGTACCGGCAGCGGGGTCGACATCGGCCAGATCCCGGTGCCGGGTCTCCTTCGCCACTCCCACGGCGACGAGGGTCAGTACGGCCGCCGCGATCACGTACAGCGCGATCGGCGTGGAGCTGCCGTAGTCGGACAGCAGAGCGGTGGCGATCAGGGGGGCGGGCGCACCGGCGGCGACCGAGGCGAACTGCGCGCCGATGGAGGCACCGGAGTAGCGCATCCGGGTGGCGAACATCTCGGAGAAGAAGGCGGCCTGGGGCGCGTACATCGCCCCGTGCATCACCAGGCCCACGGTCACCGCGAGAATCAGGTTGCCAAACCCACCCGTGTCGACAAGCGAGAAGAACGGAAACATCCACAGCCCCACACCCGCCGCGCCGACCAGATACACGGGCCGCCGTCCGACCCGGTCGGACAACGCACCCCAGGCCGGGATCACCGCGAAGTGCACGGCGGAGGCGATGAGTACGGCGTTGAGCGCGGTCTGCTTGGAGACTCCGGCCGACGTGGTGGCGTAGACGAGGATGAAGGCGGTGATGACGTAATAGGAGATGTTCTCCGCCATGCGTGCGCCCATCGCGACCAGTACGTCCCGCCAGTGGTAGCGCAGCACGGAGACGAGCGGCAGCTTCTCAGTGTCGTCCGCCCGGGCCGCCTTGCGCGCCTCGGCCTGCGCCAACGCCTGCCGGAAGACAGGCGATTCATCGACAGACAGACGAATCCACAATCCGACGACCACGAGCACACCGGAGAGCAGGAACGGGATGCGCCAGCCCCAGGAGCCGAAGGCGTCGTCGGACAGCACGGCGGTCAGCAGGGACAGCACACCGGTCGCGAGAAGCTGTCCGGCCGGGGCGCCGGTCTGCGGCCACGACGCCCAGAACCCACGCCGCCGCGCGTCCCCGTGCTCGGACACCAGCAGCACGGCGCCGCCCCACTCCCCGCCGAGCGCGAACCCCTGAACCAGCCGCAGCACCGTCAGCAGCACGGGCGCCGCGGTCCCGACGGTCGCATGCGTCGGCAACAGCCCGATCGCGAACGTCGCCCCGCCCATCAGCAACAGGCTCAGCACCAGCAACTTCTTCCGCCCGAGCCGGTCACCGTAATGCCCGAACACCAGCGCCCCCAACGGCCGCGCCGCGAACCCCACGGCGTACGTCAGAAACGACAACAACGTCCCGACGAGCGGATCGGAGTCCGGAAAGAACACCTTGTTGAACACAAGCGCGGCGGCCGAGCCGTACAAGAAGAAGTCGTACCACTCGATGGTGGTGCCGATGAGGCTGGCGGCGACGATGCGCTTGAGACTGGCGGAGGGTGGGGGAGCGGTCGCGGGGGAGGACATCGGCACCACTTCCAAGCGGTTGGCGGGGACGTGTTCGTGTCGCCATACCGTAGGAATGCGCAGGTCAGTGGCACATGTGGTGGGGCACCATAGTTCGAGTGTTGGCTATGCGTGCGGCCCCCATGTCGACTCACGGCAAGGCGTTTCAGGGGCCCGATGGTGGTCGAAACGAGTGCCGTCCGGACGCGTAGTTCCTCGACACACTCCCCACGCTCCGCTGAGTCGCCGAGCTGGCGCCGACGGGTGTTCTACAGGGAGGCCAGTCTTCGGAGGACTGCTGAGGAGACCGAGGTGGGCAGGACGTTCAGGGTACGAACCAGCGCGGTTGTTGCCCAGGGGAAGTACGCCTGCGCCGGTTCTCTCTCCAGGGCACGTATGACATGGCGTGCTGCGTGCTCTGTGCTGATCTGGAAGGGTTTGGGCAGGCTGTCGGCGTTGACCCGGTCGGTCGCGACGAAGCCGGGGTGGATGCTGGTGAACCGGATGCCCTGGGGTGCCAGTTCGACGCGCGCGGCGTCGATGAGCGTGCGGGCGGCCGCCTTCGCGGCGGAGTAGGGGCCTTGGCGGGGGATGCCCATGAGCCCTGCCAGCGAGTTGGTGTGGGCGATCAGGCCGCCGTGCGCCTGGTCTCCCAGTTGTGCGATCAGCGGGACGAGGTAGTTGACGACGACGTCGTAGTTCAGCGCCATGATCCGTGCCACGTCTGCCACGGTGACCTCGTCCATCGACATGTCCGGTCCCTGGCCGGCGTTGAGCAGGGCGATGTCGATGGATCCGTACTCGGCGACGGCGGCCGCCACCACGTCGGCGGCCGCCTGCGGGTCCAAGGCGTCGGCGGGAATGTCCAGGCAGGCGCTGCCGGCCGCTCGTACGTCCTTAGCCAGGGCTGCCAGCTCGGGGGCGCGTCGTGCGGTGACGACCAGACGGTTGCCGCCGGTGCCGAGTCGGCGCGCGACCTCCGCGCCGATCCCTGATGAGGCGCCGACGATCAGAACCGTCCTGCCCGTGATGCTTGCCATGGTGTTCCTTCACTTGCTGACGTGGTGGAAAGATTCCGCACCGGCCCGTGCCGTAGGAGGCGTCCACCCTTGCACGGAGGGGGCAGCCAAGGGCCGACGTCGGCCCGACCGGGCACCGCGCCCTTCGCTCCGCACCGGCATCCGGTCTACGTCTGGGAGGACCGCGACGGCGGCGACATCTACTGCTTTCCCGCTTTCGTCGGCGCGGACGGCGGCGCCAAGGTCGCTTTCCATGGCGAGGGTTCTCCCGCCGATCCGGACCGTCTCGATCGGGAGATCATCGCCTGACCGTGTGTGCGAGCGGGCCGCTCGCCGGGAGTGAGCACCCGGATCACCGCCGGGCGGCCGGCACCGTCGCTCTCCCGCAGCTGAGGGACGAGGCCGGCCCTCAATAGCGAGGACTTGCCGCTGCCGGACGGCCCGAACACCGCCGCGAACCGGTGCGCGTGCGCCAGGTCCAGGAGTTCGCTTATCAGTGCCTCCCGGCCGAAGAACAGGCCGCTGTCAGCCGGTTCGAAGCGGGCCAGCCCGCGGTACGGAGCCCGCTCGCCGGCCGCGTGAGCGCGGAACTCGGCGTCCGCCTCCCGCCAACGGGCCTCCCACTCGTCAGGGTCGGCGTCGAGCGACTGCGCGTATGCGCGCACCACCGCCACAGTCGGCAGCTGGTCGCCGGCTGCGGCCTGCGACAGCGCGGTCGTGGAGTAGCCCGCCCGCTCGGCCATCTCCCGGTACGGAGGCTTCCCGGCCTTCTCCCTCAGCAGGCGCAGGTCGTACGCGAGGCGCTGGACCGGACCGGTACTGGGGTCGACTGGTTTCTCTCGTCGGCCCACCTGGTGGCACCTTTCAAACATCAAACAAGAAACGGCGCTCAACCTACGTTTTCACCCGTCCGGAGGCAATCCCGGCCCCAGTCGATGAGGCCGGGACTCCCTCGGGCTCAGGGCACCAGCTCGATGGCGTCGTAGGAGACCCCGGCGCTGAGGTAGGCGGTGCCGCCGGAGCCGCTGACTATGTCGATCGTCAGCTCCTGGTAGGCGTCGGCGGACTTGATCCAGGCGCTCGCCGGGATGGCGTAGCCGTAGGTGTGGTTGTTGCCGCGGTAGGAGCCTACGGTGAGCGAGCGGGTCGTCGGTTCCTTGGCGGGCTGAGGGACGGCCGAGACCCAGTCATTGACCCTGATCCGGGGCCTGCCGTTCGCGAACGCGGTGGTGATGCCGATGTTGAGGGTGTGGCCGGAGGCCAGCTGCTGCTGCGTCAGCCTGAAACGGATCTTCAGTTTGTTGTTGATGTCCGCCCACTGGTAGCAGGGGAAGTCCGCCGGAGACGATGAGCCCACCGTGTGGACGCCGGCCGACCAGGGCCTGACCCTCGCGTCGGAGGGGTGCATGGTGGTCATCAGCGAGGCGTTCTTGAAGCCGCCGGGGGTGCCGGTCCAGTCGCCGATGCGCCAGATCGCGGGGTTCCGGCTCGGGTCTGCGGTGATCTTCAGCGTGTGCAGGGCCGTCGTCTTCCCGGCGGTGACCGTGACGGACGTGGTGTGGACGGCGAGTTCCTCCTTGTACACGGTGAGCGTGTAGGTGCCCGGGATCATGTACGGGGAGACGAAGTGCCCGGTGGCCGCGTCGGCCTTCGCCCAGTACTGGGCGTCGGCGTTCGCGAAGCCCACGGTGTAGGCGTGGCCGTCGCTCCGGCCGCTGATGCCGACGCCGGCGACCCGTCCGCGACCGCGGCGGCCGATCCAGCCGGCCAGGCCAAGACCGTCGACCCATGACGTGTCGATGACGCCGTGGCTGAGCGAGCGGGCGGGTGCGCCGCCATCGGTGAAGGCGAGGACGTAGGGCCCCTGGAGACCGAAGCGCATCGGTTCGGTCTGGTTCTCCCCGTAGTAGAGGATCTCGTACAGTCCCGCACCGTCCTCGTAGTGGTGGCGCATCAGTGAGCGGTAGAACGGTCCGCCGGACGCCTTCTCGTGGTTGCTCCGCACCATCCACATGCCGACCTTGCCATCGCTCCAGCCGACGTGGTCGTAGTCGATGACCCGCTGGTTGGAGTAGTGCTTGGAGCGGGTGGTGCCGTTCGGCTTGCGGCGGATGTCCTGCGCCTCGATCAGGTTGTCGGTGCGGGCGTCCCAGGTGTCGGGATTGTTGTTGGGGAACAGGCCGGGCTTGACGCGGACGATGTAGCGGGTGGCGGTGATGGAGGCGTCCGCCTTGTTCGTCCACATGTAGACGTTGTTCTCGCCGCGGCGGGCGGCGTAGTAGTGGTGCATCGTGCCGTGGACGACGGTGATCAGGATGGTGTCGCCGGTCTTGCGGATGCTCACGGACGAGCTGCCGAGCCCCGTCTCGACGTGGGAGTTGCGGTTGCCGTAGCCCTGGTATTCGGTGCCCTTGTAGACCAGGGAGGTCAGGTCGCCGTTGCGGTGGTCGACCTTGAAGACCAGGTCGGCGCCCGTGGTGACGACGTAGGCCTGTCCGTCGTCGCGGTGTCCGAAGGCGCTGGGCGCCGCGTCGGCGGTGGCGAGCAGAGGCCCGGCGACCGCGGCGCCCCCGCCGAGGACGAGTCCGCCGGCGGCGGTTCTGATCAGGACATCGCGGCGGGTCAGACGCCGGCGACCGTGTGCGGCCATGGTGGTTCCGTTCGTGAGCAAGAAGCTGATCGAGCCGTGGTGTGTGCGGCGGTGGTGGCCGGGTGGAGCCGGCTCACCACCGCCGCGGGGTGCCTTCCGGCTACCGGACGGTGCGGTAGGCGTTGCGGATCGTGCCGGTGTAGGTGTTGCCGGCGGTGTCGGAGAGGTCCGCGCTGAAGGAGACGGTGCCGGGCCTGCTCGGGTTGGTAAGAGTCAGGTAAGGCTTGCCGCTCGCCGCGCTGTGCACAGACACTCGCTTCCAGGTGCGGCCGCCGTCGTACGACGCCTTCACCGTCAGCGACTTCAGGTGCCCCTTGGCTGCCGCCGGGCCCTGAAGGGACAGTGGGACGGTGATCCGGGTGCCCGCCTTGGCCGTGCCGGTGAGGCTCAGCTTCGGATCGAAACGGACGACGGAGAGCGGCCAGGCGACCACCTGGGTGTCGGGCGTGTTCGCCGAGGTGAATGTCCACACGCCCTCGACATGGTCACTGATCTTGTAGCCCCTGCTGCGGTCGGCGGTGATGGACAGCTTGTAGCGTGCCGTCCCGGCCCGCAGGTTGGCTAGGTGTTCGGGCAGGTGTCCTCGGTGAAGTCGCCTATGACCTTGCTGCCGGAGGTGAGCCGGTGTGGACGCTGGTCTGCACGGAGTACGAGAAGTCGCCGGGGCCGTCCGAGAACATCGGCACGCACAGTGCGTAGTACCGGCCGACCCGCAGCCCGCCCACGACGTTCGTCGGTGTCACGATCGGGCCGTGGACACCGCCGTCCAGACCGGCGCGATAGGTACGGTTCGGCTCGAAGCGGCGCGAGGTGGCGAAGGCGGTCACGCCCTCGCCGTCCGTACCGTTCTGCGTCCGGGCGCCGAGGACCCAGCGCACGCCTTGGTCGGTCGACAGGTACTGCACGATCGAGGCGGTCGGCGCCGCACGCATCGGCCCTTCGACAGCCGACGTGACCTGGTCGAGCGCCGGCCGGCCCGGCGTGGACCAGGCGCTGTTCTGCGCGGTCGTGGCCCTGGCTACGGCCGTGGCGACAGAGGTGTTCACCCTGGCCATGCCCCGGGTGGAGGCGAAGGTACGGGTGAGGCCGTCGAAGAAGCCGCCGGCGCGGGTGGTCACCAGGTTGTACGCCGGGGATGTCGCGGTGCGCTGCCAGATGCCGCCGACCTGGGCGATGAAGTCGCCCGCGGGGGCGCTCGGGCCGACCTGGCCCAGGGAGCTGTCCTTGGCGTCGAGGCCGGTGCCGGCGGAGAGGTCGTAGGCCGGCTTGGCGCCGCGGGCGGCGAAGACGACCTGGCCGTCGCGCAGGGTGGCCCGGCGGTCCGGAGCGGTCACCTTCACGGGCTTGGCCTTGCGCCCGTCGAGGGCGACGGTGGTGTCGTGGTCGAGCACGATGCGGGGAGCGACCAACTGGGCGGACCGGCCTGCCGGGGTGATGGTCATGGCGCTGATCGCGTAGCGCCCCTTGGGCAGCCGCAGGGTGACTGTGCCGTTGCGTGCCTTTCCGTCGTCGTAGGGCGTGAACTGCTTGCCCTAGGCGTCGTCGTAGCCGTCCTTGACCAACTGCGTGACGTCGAACAGGCGGCGGTCCAGCCTGCCGCTGCCCAACAGCCTCGTCGCGTCGAGCGGAACGACGTAGGTGTGGCCGGCGAAGCGCCGTACCGAGTACCCGATGCCGCTACGGCCCTTGCCCGGCCGCACCTCGACCACCCGGCCGCTTCGGTCCAGGCCGACGGCGTCACCGGTCAGCAGCGCCACGCGCGCGGCCGGCTTGGTCAGACCGCCCAGGGACGCGGCGGACAGGCCGGCAGTCGTGATCGGTGCCGCGGGGGCGACTGTCGCGGTCGCCGTGAGACAGGCCAGGGTGAGCAGGGCGGCGATGCCGAATGCCGTTGCGCCATGTCCGTGCGGTCTCCTACTCGCCCGCTGGTGCTTGTTCTGCAAAGGAAGGTCCCTTTCCCCGTGGTCTGTGCCTGGTCCGTACGACGCCGCGTACGCGAGTGGAAGGGCGGCCCCGAGTCACCGAAGGGGGGCATGGGTGGCCGGGACCGCCTGCTGAAGGGCCGATGGCGAGGAAATGCCACCGGCGGCACCGACTCTGCAAGGCAGGGGAGTTGTTCAGTAGGTCCTGTCCAGCGCTGAAAAATGCGGAGTGCAAGCTAATGTGCGCCCACCCCGGCGGGGCGCCGCGGTCCCCACCGAGTCGGGAACGCGCGCAGCAGGGCTGCCGCGCGATACCCCGGACCGTGGGTCATGACTGCGACGAGACGCACAAGTCGTCCGGTGGGCCCCGGTGCCTGTCGTCCCGGAGCTGAGGGCGCACCGCAGGTCTCGGCACGGATCTACGCCCCGACCGGCGCCGAGACAGCGGACACCGGTTTGTGATCTGGCCGAAGGTGCAGCAGCCGCACTGAAAGGTGACGGTGCAGATAGCGCAGGCTCCGGCGTTGCACCCTTCTTGGGCCCGGTTCCCAGAGGTGTTCACACAGCGGGTCAAGCGGTGCGGGTCCGGTTGTCGACAGAGCGGTGTGCCGCTCGCTGCCCACGGTTAGAGAGGCGCGGCTGCTCGATGCCGCTTCGGCGGCGTCCGTGGTCTCGGTACCGACCACGGATGGTTCCGCGATCCGGTCTGCGACGCCAAGTTCGTCGCCGGACCGAGCTACCAGGTCCCCTTCGCCACCCAGGCCCGCCAGGCCACCGGAGTCCCCACGGCAGCCGTCGGCATCCTCACCAGCGGGCTGGCCGACGCCGTCTTCCTCGGCCGGGAACTGCTCCGCAAAGATTCTTCGTCTGCTGGTGGTACACAATGGGCTGCCCCCGGTGGCCAGGCAGACCGCGTACGAGATCCAGGTCGGCACCGGCCCCGGCAAGGCCGACGTCCGGCGCAGCGGCGAGCCGGCAGGCTCCAACAGCATTGAAGTCCCTTGCAGGGGCGGTGCGTTGCGGTCGGAGCAGGCGTACTTCCGGCGGCGAGACCTGGGGCGAGGGCCTCAACTCCCTTCGGCGTCTCTGGCCGCTCTCTCGTGAATGATCTTGAGTCGGGCCGCGGGGTGCTGTTATCGACGGACGCGGCCGCCCACCGTCATCCGTGCTCGTCCGTGGAGGCGGTGATGACGGGCTCGGGGCTGGTGGGCAGGAGTTCAAGCACGAGGGCCACAGCCTCTTCGGCGGTCTCGACTTCGCCGATCACGGCGAAGGGACTGCGTCGGCGAACCTTGAACCGTCCGTTGTGCAGGGGCTCGATCGATCCGGCCTGCACAGTCCAGGGGTAGCTGGTGGAGCTGCTGAAGAGCAGGGCGAAGTGGCTGGTGAACGGATACAGCCGCCGGAGTCGTGGTTGAGCGGCAGCGGCCTCCAGCAGCGGGACGATGCCCGGATATGGGAGCCCGGGCGAGCGGATCCGGTGTACTGCATGCCTCCACTGCCAGCTGAGTCGTAGGGTCTGCCAATGGGCCTCGACAACGTCAGCTGACCCGCGACTGCGTGCTGCAGCCATGTCCGGCAGAACTGGTCTTGGAGGCAGGGGCAACTGTTGATCGCAAGTCTCGTCCTTCGCGTCCACTGTCATAGTGTCGCGGCCGTCGCCTGAAACCGGTGCTCTGATAGCGAAGATCATGGCCGGATGAGGATGTGCATCCGGAGGAGTTGGAACGAGGCTCGGCCGTACATAGCTCGCTTGAGTGATTTATCGCTGCCCAGGCCAAGGCCAACAAGCGTGCCATCTGTGACTACTTCGGCGACAAGAACAAGCTCTTCGCCGTCATCGTCGAACGCGTGCTGGCCGACCTGGCCGAGGCCGTCCCGCCCAGCGGCGACCTGCCCGGCTACGCCGAGCGCCTCTTCGACTACCACCGCGCCCACCCCGAGGCCCTGCGCCTGGTGATGTGGGAGGCCTTGGAGATCGGCGAACAGCCCGTCCCGGCCGAGGAGGCACGCACCCGCCACTACCAGGACAAGATCGACTCCGCCGAGTCCGGCGGGCAGGGCGGCGACGCACGCACCCGTGTGTTCTTCACCCTCGCCCTGGCCGGCTGGAGCATTGCCATGCCCCAGCTGCGGCGACACCCCGGAACCTCTCAAGGACGCCTTCGCCGCACTGCTGGAACGCCTCGGCGAGGTCGCCGGGGACGGCGTCCACCCGGGACTGTTCACCGAGGTGTTCTGGGCGGCCCTGCACGGACTGGCAACCCTGACCCGGGCGCGACGGCTCCCGCCGGAGGACACCGAGCGCAGGGTGGAGCTGCTGGTGGACCGGCTCGCCATGGTCTGACACACCGCTCCAGCGGGCACGCAGCCGGGCCATTGGACCCCGCTGCCTGCCTCCGACATTGCTTCCGGTCACTCGCGCCCACACGGCGCAGCCGCAGGCTGCAGGGCCCCGTACCCCCAGACGGGCACACGCCCCGCAGGCTGCGATGCTCATGGATCACGACCCGATACGCGCCGTAGGGCATGTATCAGAAGTACGCGGGGCGCCTCTGGATCTGGCGTCTCACGTGGTGGTGACATCCTTGGTCGGTGTTCTCAACCGATCATGTGGGCGTCGTGTTCTTCGACGTCGACGGCACCCTCGTCCCAGGCACGAGTTCGTCGGTCTTTCTGGCTGGATTCCTTGGCCATCGAGACGAGTTGGCCAAGGCCGAGGGAGCCTACGCCTCCGGTGACCTGGACAATCGACAGGTCTCTGAGCTGGATGCCAAGGGCTGGGCGGGCGTGCCCGAAGAACAAGTCTCTGGCTGGCTCGATGGGCTTCCCTTGGTCTCGGGCATCACGGAGACCGTGGGCTGGTGCTGGCGGAACGGGTTGGTGCCCGTGCTGGCAACTCTCGCCTGGTCGCCGGTCGGCAACTACCTGACTGACCGCTTCGGCTTCCATGCGTTCAGCGGACCTCGGCTGGAGACCGCCGACAACCGATTCACGGGCGCCGTCGCCTGCCACTTCGACGAGTACGACAAACGAGATTTCGCCCTCGCGCAAGCCCGAGAGCTGGGGTTGACTCCCCACTCGTGCGGGGCCATCGGAGACAGCCGCTCCGACCTGCCCTTGTTCGCTTCCGTCGCGCTGAGCGTGGCGTTCAATGCCTCGGCAGAAGCGCGGGCGGCGGCGACCGTCATGGTGGATGGCGGCGACCTACGAGGCGTGCTCCCTGCCTTGAGCCGCTTGGTCACAGCCACTCGTTGATGGCCGCGACGAGAAGGACGGTCGCCTCGTAGGGGACCGCGAGCTTGTCGTAGCTCGTGGCCACGGCCGGTGCCTGGCCGCAGACGGCCACGCACGACCCCTCGCCTTCACCGTCACCGCAGGCCAGGCAGGTGATGCACTCGCCTTCGAGACGGTGATGTCCCGCATCCGCGTGCCCCGCAGGGGCCCGGGTGGGTCTCGGACCCGGCCCCTGGCCGTTCTGGCCGACCGCGCGTATTCCTCACGTGCCATCCGCAGTCACCTGCGGCGCCGGCGTATCCCTGCGGTCATCCCGCAGCCGTCCGGCCAAGTCGGTCACCGCCTGAGGCGAGGTCGACTCGGTGGCCGTCCGCCTGGCTTCGACAGCCAGGCCTACAAGCAGCGGAACACCGTCGAGCGGTGCATCAACCGCCTCAAGCAGTGGCGCGGCATGGCCATACGAACCGACAACCCTCGCGATCGCCTACTTCGCGCCGGGGACGGCCGCGCAGTGGGGAAGACGCAGCAGCAGGCACGGGACACTCTTATGATCATCGGGCTCAGACGCCGCCCAATATCCTGCGCGAAGTATGGACTTGAGGTTCCGGTCGGCGGCGGAGGCCCAACACTAATGATCACCGGAGTCACCAGGGGGAGCCCACAGCATGACCGGCACCACGGAGGCCCTTGGCGGGTCGTCTGCAGCCGACGATGCAGCACGAAGTGTCACGCGCCCGTTCTACGTATACGCCGTGCTTGCCAACACGCTGTTCCAGCGCGGCGTATTCGTCCTCTTCCTTTATCAGCGAGGTTTCTCCGCCGGGCAAGTGGCCCTACTGCAGACACTGCTCTACCTGGTCAGCGGACTTGCGGAGTTGCCGACGGGAGTCATCGCCGACCGAATCGGCAGGCGTGCCAGCATCCTGATCGGCCAGGTGCTGATAGCTGGATGTCTGCTCGGTCAGGTGGCGTTCTCCAACTACTGGGTGTTCCTGGCGCTGTTCATCGGGCAGGGCGTGGGCATGGCATGTGTGTCCGGTTCGGACACCGCCCTGCTGTACGACCTGCTCGTGCGTCGTGGTGCAACGGCCAGCTACGTCAAGATCAAGTCCCGGTTCACCATGCTCGGGACGGTCACCTCGGGAGCTGCCATCGTCCTCGGCGGCCAACTGCAGCAGATTTCCTGGGGAGTCGTCTACGTCGGCTCCGCGGCGTGCCTCGTCCTGGCTGTGGTGGTGCTGATGTCACGGGTGCCCGAGATCCGCGGCGCGGACGCGGTGGACGAGCAGGATGGAGCCGAGGAGGAGCACGGCGACGCCACAGCATGGCGGGCGATGCTTCGGGTCGCCACCCCGGCGCTCGTGACGCTTGTCGTGGTGTCCGCATTGATGCATGCGACTTTGACGCCGTATATCATTTTTACGCAGAAGACCCTCTCCGATCAGGGAGCGGGCACCGCATTGGTCAGCGTGGTCATATCGGCGGGATTCTTCGCCGGCGGGCTCACTCCGCTGCTGTCGGACCGCGCGGACCGGCGCATCGGGTATCGGGTCATCGTCCCGGTGTCTCTCCTGACGCTCGCCGTGGCGCTCGGCCTGAGCGGCCTCGGCCTTGTCTGGGTCACCATCGCCGCGTTCCTGGTCCTGGTCGGAATTCCCGAGATCACTGCCGTGATCGTGGACAACGTGTTCAACGAGGCCGTGCCGTCGCGCCACCGGGCGAGCCTGCTGTCGCTGATCGCATTCGTGGAGTCGGCGCTCATCGGCATCGGCTATCTCGTCCTCGGCGCGCTCATGGACGGGTTGGGCTCCAGTGTGGGCATGGCCACCTACGCCGCGGTCCCCCTGCTGGCATGTCTCCTGTGGCTCCCGGTGCTCTTCCGAGGGGCACGGGTGACCACCGAGATCGAGAAGCCCGCCGACCAAAAGGCATCCTGAAACACACCATCTCTTAGGCGCGCGCGCTGCGGGCCAGCCAGGGCGTCAGGTTGAAGTCCAGGATCAGTTCCTTGTAGGTCTCATCGCCGGGCAGCGGCACGATGAGCCACTGGCCGGGGGGGAACAGCCGGCCCTTCGTGGAGGCGAGTCCGCCGTAGACGGACCTGAGAAACGCAGGGACGGAGTCGCGGGGGACGTCATGGAACTCCACGCCGTCGACGGTGATCTTCGCGTCATCCTCGGGAAAGAGCTGGACACTCACCGACGGCGATCCCCCCAGCTCCACGAACGCCTCGTGCGGCAGCGAGCCGTCGGAGTCGAGCACCGTGAGGAGTTCGGCCGAGGTACGGCGCGACGTCTGGTCCGCGCCGATGTCGTCGGTGACCGACATTGACAATGCGAATTCCTTCGCGATGTCGCGTATCGCGACGACAGCGGCCTCGGTGGTCGGCAGATGCGCTTTCTCCATGACTTGATCGTGCCCGACGAAGAAGACAGGAACGACCACGTTTTCGGACCGGCTCCGACCCCGACCACCGCAGATGGCTACCGGCAACTGCTCATCCAAGAGCCATCAGCAACGCCCAATTACTGGCTGGTGACGGCGCGGATGACAGAGATGCGGGCGTGAGAATGGTCGCGGCCAGGGCGATGCTCAGTGCCCGGCACCGCAAGGTGATGGCGCTCTTTGATCCCCACGCGGTGCTCAGGGTGGCTTCGGAGTGGCTCGGCTTGATTCCCCAGGCGGATCCGCGCTCACGCACTCGACCTGATCAAGCCTCGCTGTTGAGAAGGCCCACGCACTGCGGGACCGCCGCCCGCAATTCCCTCACCAAGGCGCGCACGACGGCAGATCCGGCCAGTTCGGAGGTGGTGACATAGCCGACCTGGCGTGTCGGGCGCTCGAGGCCGAGATCAGTGATCGCGACCGAGTTCGCGGCTCCGACCAAGGAGAGCGCCGGCATGATCGCCATTCCATGACCTCCGCTCACCAAGGAGAGCACCGCTCCGTCATCCTCGGCCTCGACGGTCGCCTTCGGGATCCAGTCCTGTGCCGCCCACCAGTCGCGGGTGTACGAGCCACAGTTTTCGGCCCAGTCGACCAACGGCAGCGAGCGCGGGGCGGCGTGACCCGTCGGGTGTACCAGGGCATACGGCTCTTCAAGGAGCCCGCTCGCGACCAGACCTGGTGGAGGCGGCACGCAGCCGCCGAGTGTGGCGATGGCTATGTCGGCTTTCCCGTCGGCCACTTCGCCCGCGGTGCCGCGCCCCACCTCGCGTACGATCCGCACCCGAGGCTCGATCCCGGGATGCCGGGCGCGTAGCCGCTGGAGGACGGGCGGCAGCAGGTGGAGAGCCGCGCTGCGGAAGGCCGCGATCCGCAGCGCCCCCTCCGCCGCGTCAAACCGGGCCGCACCGCGCGCCTCGGCGTTCAGGACGTCCAGCAGGCGCAGGATGCGGCGGGCGTAGGCCACGGCCTTGTCTCCGGCGGGGGTGGGACGGGCGCCGGTGCGGCCGCGGTCGAAGAGCACGGCACCGATCTTGCGCTCGCTGCCGCGCACCGAGTGGGAGACCGCGGACTGAGTCAGACCGAGTGTCTCGGCCGCGGCCGAGAACCCGCCGGTGTCCGCGACCGCAACCAGGACGCGCAGTTCGTGCGGGGCAAGATCGGAGTCGATTGCGCGGGCCACGGGGCGCTCACCTCAAGATATGAGAACTGCTCATGGAACGGTCTGTCGCATGAGCCCAACCGGCTGCCCAGGTGGCGCATTCCCGCCTTACGGTCCGGTCATGAACAAGACCGCTCTCACCGTGCATCAGATCGCCCGGCCCCACGGCTTTCCCACCGCCGAGCACTTCGCCTTCATCGAGTCCCCGCTTCCCGACCCCGCAGCCGGCAGCGCGCTCGTGGAAAACCTCTACTGGTCCGTCGACCCGTATCACCGCGAGATGATGGACGACGTGCCCGGGCGCTTCGCGCTCGACGCACCGCTGGAGGGCCGCACCATCGGGCGAGTCATCGCCTCGCGCACGCCCCATCTGGCTGAGGGCGAGATCGTGTTCCACCGGCAGGGCTGGCGCACGCATGCGGCGGTCACGCCCGAGGAGATCCGACAGCTGCCCCGCTTCGAAGGGGTGCCCCTGACCGCGTACTTGAGCACCCTCGGCGGCACCGGCCTGACCGCCTATGTGGGCCTCACCCGGATCGCTCGGCTCCAGGAGGGCGAGGATCTGTTCGTGTCGGCAGCGGCGGGCGGGGTCGGCACGGCGACCGGGCGGTTCGCCCGACTGCTCGGCGCCGGACGGCTCGTGGGCAGCGCGGGCTCGGCAGCGAAGGCCGACCACCTTACGCGGGAGGTGGGCTATGACGCCGTCTTCAACTACCACGACGGGCCCGCCGCCGACCTGCTCGGCAAGGCCGCGCCAGGCGGCATCGACGTGTTCGTCGACAACGTCGGCGGCGAGCAGCTGGCCGCGGCAGCGGGAGCGCTGCGCGAGTTCGGGCGCATCGTCCGCGTCGGCACGATCAGCCAGTACAACACCCCCGACGCGCCGCAACCGCGCTTCAACTACGCGGACATCGTGGAGAAGAGCATCCGCATGGAGGGCTTCTTGGTCAGTAACTACCGCGATTTGCAACAGGAGTTGTACGAGTTCGCGGTGCCGCATCTGCAGAGCGGCCGGCTCGCTCTGGACGAGACGGTGGTTGACGGTTTCGAGCGCATCGTGGACGCGTTCCTGGGAATGCTGCGCGGCAAGAACACGGGCAAGATCATCGTGCGAGACCGTACGGAAGCCCCGTCCGTAAGCTGACACCCAACTCGGCATCGCGGAGCGGCCGTCTCCAGGACCCTGGACAACCGACAATGTGGCGGGGCCTTCGCGCTCGCCCCGTCCAAGCCCAGGCCAGCCCGGCCTTCCTCGGCGGAACCGGCCGCGAACCGGGCGATCGCCACCAGCGTCGTGGCACCGCCGAGCACGGTGAGAGCGCACAGGGCCAACAGTGCACCGACCCGGTACGCGCGGTACGCGAGGCTCGGCGGGACGTTCTCGAGCCATGTACGGCCGGGCGTCCTTCGAACTTCTCCGATCCCGGCTCCTGATCGGCCAGCAAGCGTGATCTCTAATGCAGAAGACCGTGGCCCCGAGCAGTTGTACTGTCAGGCGCCGTGAGTACGGACATCCACGGCGGTATCGAGTTTCGCCATCCCGGCGTCGGCACGGACTACTACGAGGGCGAGCCGTGGGTCGGCGCAATGGCTCTCTGGCCCTTGTACGACGAGACCGACTACGCGTCCTTCGGATGCCTCTTCGGCGTGCGCAACTACGCGGGCTACCCGCCCCTGGCCGCGGGACGTGGTTTGCCCGACGACTTGTCGAGCGGGCTACACGAGCGCCTACAGCCTTGGGTGGCAGACGGCCACCTGGCAGGGGCCACCTGGGTCAGCTGGGCTGAGATCGCGGGACTGGATCCAGCAACTGCTCCGGAGCACTACATTGGCCGGCTCACGTGGTCATCCCTGGCGAAGCCCTCAACTCTGCATCAGCAACTTGTTCCGGCTGAATGGCCCCCGGAGCTGGTTGCTGCGGTGGGTCCACGCCCACACGAACTGGAAGGAGGCGACCACTACGTCGAGTGGAACAGCGGAGACCTGCTGTACCGGTACGAGTCGTTGACGGCTGGTTCCATCCTGGGCCCCAGGTCCCACTGGCCACACGTGTTTGCCGTAATGAAAGCTCTGGCGGATCGTTTCGGTGATGACGCTGTTCGACTCGTCGTGGCCTTCGACTGATCAAGAACTCGTCAGCTGGTGGATCACGGAAATGCGGCCAGAGCCCTGAAATCGGCCAGGGACGCTCTTCCCTCCACTTCGTTGCGTCTTGAAGCGTGTGGGGAATGTGGGGAGTGAAGAACACGTGTGAGGGCCCAGCGACCGAAGCCGCCGACGCCAGCCTGGCGGCCGTCCAGACCGGCGGACGGGGCGACGTCACGCAGGGACGCCGAGCGGCGGGTGCTCGAGCACGCGGGGCTTGTACTCGACCAGCTGGATGCGGCCGTCGAAGGTGCGGTGCTCGATCATCTCGAGGGCAACGTCCGGATAGCCGTCGTAGATGCGTTCCTCGCCCGTGGCCCCGGTGATCACCGGGAACATCACGACCCGGAAGCGGTCGACGAGTCCGGCTCGTAGCAGGGACCGGCACAGGCTGAGGCTGCCGATCGTGCTGAGGAGCCCCGAGCCACTCGACTTCATGGCGCGGACCGCCTCGACGGCGTCGTCGCGGACGAGCGTGGAGTTGGGCCACGTCAGTGGCTCCTCGAGTGAGGAGGAGAACACCACCTTGGACGCTTGCGTGAGCTCGTCGACGGACGCCTCTTCTTCGGGCCTGAACTCGTCTTGGCCATTCGGGACCTCGCCTGCGGCGAAGCCCGACATCAGGCGGTAGGTGTTCGCTCCCATCAGGTAGGTGGCCTCGGGCTGCTCGCCGAGCCATGCGAGGTACTCCGGGCCCTCGAGGCCCCAGAACCCGGGCCATCCCTCTCCCGATGCGTGGCCGTCGAGGGAGGTGATGAAGTCGACGAGAAGCTCCGACATGGCGGTGTCCTTTCCTAGGGTGTCACGAGCTTGGACCGGCCGGGAGCCACAAACTCATCGGCCGCGCTGTGCGGGTAGCGGGGGCCGGGACGTTGCGGGCGGGGCCGGCCGATCCGGCGGCGCGGACGGGGGATGAGCACGAGTGATCTCCTCCAGTCGTTCGGCGGACCGCGGTGCACCCCGCCGATGTCGTGCTGTCGACGGGGCGCAGCGGGTGGTGGGTTCGGCCAGGCGTCCTGTCCGGTCCTCGCCCGCCTCGAGGTGCGGGGCGGGCGAGGACCAGGCAGACACCTCACGTTGCTATGCCGTCAAGCGGTGCCGGTGCAGCGTTCGATAGTTGAGCTGGCAGAAGGTGCCTTCCATGGCTCCCTCTCGCCTGCAAAGATCACCTGCATGCCCAAGTCCAACCGCCCCTTCGCCGAGGCCGACGAACCTACTCTGGCCGTGCAGAGCGAGCGACTGGGCCTGCTGGCCGTGGCAGGTGCGCGGGCATACAGGGTCCCGGTTCCTGTCGCGGTCTACGACGTCTCTGGTCTGGGCTGCCGCTTCCTCGTTCACTCGCAGTTCCCGGTGCATGCGATGGCCTTCCATCCCGCGCTCCCGCTGCTCGCGGTGGGCACGGGCCGATACGACGGTGGCTACTTCTTTGAGGGCGAGCTGCTGCTACTCCATCTGGAGACTGGCGAGACCCGATCACTCATCGAGCACGAGATCGGCCGGCAGGTCCTGGGGTTGGAGTGGCTCGACGAGCAAGCCCTTCAGGTCCTCATGGCACCGCCCGATGACTGGCAGGACGAGCGAGCTCGGGTGGAAGGGCACGTCGCAGTGGTGCGCCGAGGGAACTGGGATGCTGTCCCTGCCCGGTCACTCACCGGGCTTGACCTTGCTGGCCCGAGGGTGCCTGCACCACGTCCTGATGGCCGTGAGGACGCTCGCCGTGTACTCGCTGAAGTCAGCGCATCCTGGCGCGTGCAGCGCGGGGCCGTGTAGGTGATCTGTGATCGTCTCAAGCCGCTTCGGCTAGCGAAAGGGCGGGAAACGCCGCCTGCTCGTCGAACGGCTTGCGGTGCTGGAGGCAGTGGTAGAGCTGGCCGATCATGCGGTTGAAGAGGTTGCGCTGGGCGGCCGCGTGCCAGTCGCCTTGTTCTCGGCGGCGCCGGTAGTGGGCGTTGGCCTCGGTGGATGCCCTGAGCGAGGCGAAGGCCCAGAGGTAGCCAGCGTGGTTGAGCCGGTCGTTCTTCACCCACCGTCTGGTGATGGCGGACTTCTTGCCGGAGGCGCGGGTGATAGGTGAGGAACCGGCGTAGGCCTTGAGTCCACGGGCGTCGGCGAAGCGGGTGCGGTCGTCGCCGATCTCGGCCAGGACGCGGGCGGCGAGCTGGATGCCGAGTCCTGGGAAGCTCAGCAGGATCTCGGCGTCCGGGTGCTGAGGGAACGCTGCCGGCCCGCCCGTTGCGGGCCCTCCGGTCCGGTCCAGAACGGGACCGGACCGGACCGGACCGGTGGAGTCGATCACGCCGAGACTTCCAGGGCAGCCCGCCAGACGGGGCTGTCGACGTAGTGGTTGTCGAACCGCTCCGCGGAGGCGGCGATCTCCTTCGCGTCGGCCTCGCCACGCATCACCCGTCCGAGCAGGCGCAGGTAGTCGAACCGGCCCATGCCCGGCGTGAACACGAACAGTACGTCCGCCTCACAGCCGGGCGCCGCGGCGAAGGCGTGCGGGGTGTGGGGGCGGCACGGCCAGGAAGTCGCCCGCCCCCAGGACGGTGATCTCCTCACCCACCAGCACCTGGAGGGACCCGCTGATCACGAAGAACAGCTCCGTCGCCTTGGTGTGGAAGTGGGCGGGTGCCCCCACGGCCCCCTTGGCGAATGTGGATCGGTAGCTGGTGAACCCGTCGGCGGTGCTGTCCGAGTCGGCGAGCAGCGTCATCACAGTGCGTTCAACGAGACGCTGACGCTGGTGGGCGCCGGGGAGGGGGTCTTCGCCGTCGGCGCCCACGCAAGGCGCTACTTCGCCCGCCCCGACGTCGTCTATGTCCCCTTCGAGGACGCCGCGCCAGTGGACTGGGGCCTGGTATGGCCCGCCGACGGTGCGACAGCCCGCGTTCGCGCCTTCAGCGAGGCAGCACTCAACCTGGTGCAGGCACCCGCACCGAACCCCTGACCGTCACCGGCGGCCCGGACGCCATCCGGGCAGAGCGCGCGAGCACCGGACCGACGACTGTCAGCCCCAGTACTCTCGGCGAAGCCGACCACGCATCAATCTCGCAGAACGCGGTGGCCGTCCCCCTCGTCGCCCCTCGCTTGTTCGCCAACGGCCTTGTGCCACCATGCCCTTGGTGGGGCCGCCTCGGAGGAGGACGTACGGCATCAGGCTCTGAGAAACGCCAGCACCGCCAGGACCCGGCGATGCCCGTCCGTGTACACCGGCAGATCGAGTTTATTGAAGATGCCGCCGATGTGTTTGTTGATGGCGGCTTCGCTGAGGAACAAGTGCGCCGCCATGTTCGCGTTGGACCGTCCTTCCGCCATCAGGCTCAGTACCTCCTTCTCGCGGGCGCTGAGCCGCTCCAGCGGATCGGGGCGGAGCTTGACCAGTTGGTGGATCACCTCGGGATCCACCACGGTCCCGCCGGCTGCGACGCGGTCGAGCGCAGACATGAAGTCGGCGACCGCGCCGACCCGTTCCTTCAGCAGGTATCCCACCGCGGCGCCATTGCAGGAATCGAGCAGCCGGATGGCGTACGACCGCTCGACGTACTGGCTGAGCACCAGGACAGGCAGCCCGCTGTACGACTCGCGCAGGCCGACGGCCGCACGCAGCCCGTCGTCCCCGTTCGAGGGCGGCATCCGTACGTCCGTGATCACCAGGTCCGGCCGGTCCCGGTGGACGGCTTCGACGAGCGCGTCGGCGTCGCCCACCGCGGCGAGCGTCTCGTGCCCGAACCGCTGGAGCAGGCCGACCAGTCCTTCACGCAGGAGGACCGAGTCCTCCGCGACGATCACACGAAGTGGCATGGAATCTCCACGTGCAGCAGGGTCGGGCCGCCCGGCGGGCTGGACACCCGCACACGGCCATCCAGGGCTCTGAGTCGATCGGCCAGGCCGGTCAGCCCCGTGCCGGAGGCCGGATCCGCGCCGCCGAGTCCGTCGTCCGTGATCTCCAGGACCAATAAGTCGGAATGGTAACGGCCGTGCACTTTGGCGCTCCGGGCGCCGCTGTGTCGCGCGATATTGGTCATGGCCTCGTTTATCAGGAAGTACACGTTGGTCTCCAGTTGGCGGGGAAGTCGTCCCGGCAGCTGGAGATCGACGGTGACCGGAATGGGGAAACGGCTCGCATGGTCCTCGACGGCGGCGACGAGGCCGTGGTCCGCGAGAACCGGGGGATTGAGCCCTCGGATCAGGCTGCGCAACTCCTGGTGGGCGACGGAGAGTTGGTTCTCGGCCTCGGTGAGCTGGGCGGCGAGCGGGGACCCCTCGGGGATGTCCAGCCGCATCAGACCGAGCGTCATCCCGAGTGCCACCAGTCGTTGCTGCGCGCCGTCGTGCAGGTCGCGCTCGATGCGTACGCGCTCCGCGTCGAAGGAGTCGATGAGCCGGACCCGCGACGCGTGCACCTCCTGCAGCGACTCCCCGAGTTCGTCGTCGCGGGGGGCGAGAACGATCCGGGCGAGCGCCGCGCGCGCACCAGCCCACGATGTCACGGTGTACGGCGAGGCCAGCAGCACGATGACGCCGAAGACCGCCCACGGCCAGGTGGTCCGGTCGGCCGACTCGAAGGTCAGCGCGGGCAGGCCGAATGAGAAAGCGAGCACCAGCAGGTCCAGCCACCACAGCGCCGCCGCGGAGATGAGCGTGAAAAGCAGCTCGCGCCAGGTGACCTGTTCGGTCAGACGGGTCGACACCCAGGCGCGCAGCCCGGGCTCCTCCACACGCCGGTGCGGGTTCGGCATCGTGTCGAGGTCGACGAGCCGCAGCCGACGCCGCTCGACCGTCGCCACTGTGATCGAGGACAGGACAACGCCGACCAGGGGCGCCACACCGACCAGAACCACCAGCAGGATCAGCCCGGCCACCAGCCCGGCCACGAACACCGCCACGGCCGCAGCGCCGACCACGACACCGGTGGCCAGATATGCCAGTGACCGCCACGGCCAACTGGAGGTCAGGAAGCTCAAAGGACGCTGAGCCATCGCCTGCCAAGCCGTTCTGGGACGCATGGGGTAACGCTATGTCAGGCGGCTGTTTCCCCGCAGTAGAGCCAGCTCTACCCGCGAAGTAGAGCGCAGATCAATGTGTTGCACCGGGCCGCTCCGCTGAAATCGACCCCATGACCACTACGAGGCAGGCACCCGCATCGCACGCGGTTCAGCTGCACACCGTCCGGAAGATCTACGGGGCCGGGGGGGGGGGGGGGGGGGGGGGGGGGGGGGGGGGGGGGGGGGGGCGGGGGGGGGGGGGGGGGGGGCGGGGGGGGGGGGGGGGGGGGGGGAA
>NZ_JBWKCC010000005.1:194336-309124 GCF_056436655.1 Streptomyces sp. NPDC043427
CCCCACCCCCCCCCGACCCCCCCCACCCCCCCCCCCCTCCCCCCCCCCCCCCCCCCCCCCCCACCCCCCCCCCCCCCCCCCCCCCCCCCCCCCCGCGCTGGACAGCGTGTCCATCGGCTTTCCGCGCGGGACGTTCACCGCCATCATGGGCCCGTCCGGCTCCGGAAAATCCACGCTGCTGCAGTGTGCGGCCGGCCTGGACCGGCCCACCGAGGGGCGGGTGATGCTGGCCGGCGTCGACATCGGCCAGGAGAGCGAGAAGGAACGCACCAAGCTGCGGCGCGACCACATCGGCTTCGTGTTCCAGGCCTTCAACCTGGTCGAATCACTCACCGCGGCGCAGAACGTGGAGCTTCCGTCCCGCTTCGCCGGGCGCCGGGTCAGTCGTGAGCAGGTCGACTCCGCGCTCGCCGCGGTCGGGCTGGCGGAGCGGGCCAGCCACCGGCCCAGCGAGCTGTCCGGTGGTCAGCAGCAGCGTGTCGCGCTCGCCCGCGCCCTCGTGACGCGGCCGGACGTGCTGTTCGCGGACGAGCCCACCGGTGCCCTGGACACCACCACCTCGCGTGAAGTACTGCAGATGATGCGCCTGCTGGTCGACAAGGAGGGGCAGACCACTCTCATGGTCACCCACGACCCGATGGCCGCCGCCGTCGCCGATGTGGTCGTGTTCCTCAAGGACGGCCGCATCGCGGACCGGATCAGCCTCAGCCGTGACTCCGACGGCCGCAACGCGGCCTCGATCGCGGCGCACATGGCGAGCCTGGAGGCGTGATGCTGGTCTTCGCGAATGTCCGTGAACGCTGGACCAGCTTCCTGGCGGCCTTCGTCGCAGTGCTGGTCGGTGTAGCCCTCATCACCACCACCCTGATCATCTACGACTCCTCCCGCCCCAAGGTCCAGTCCCGGCTGTCGGCCGCTACCGCGCTCGCCATCCCCGACCAGGCGGTCAACCAGGACAAGACCCCGGAAGACCGGGTGCCGTGGAGCGCCGACGAGGCCCAGCCGCTGATCGACAAGCTGGGCGCGGTGCCGGGCGTGGCCTCCGTGGTGGTGGACCGCTCGTTCTACGCGCAGGCCTTCCTCGACGGCAAGCCGGTCGAGGACGAAGGAGCCCTGGTTGCGGGGCACGGCTGGTCGAGCGCACGGCTCGCCCCGTACAGGCTCGTCACGGGACAGGCGCCGGCCGCGGTCGACGAGGTCGTCGTGGACCGGGCGCTCGGCGTGGCCGCAGGCAAGAAGCTCACGGTCAACATCACCGAAGGGCGTACCGAGTTCCGCGTGGTCGGCACCGTCGACGGGCCGGGCTACTACTTCACCGACGACTTCGCCGCGCGGCAGGAGCCGGGCGTCGGTGCCATCGCGCTCCTCGCCGACAAGGGCGTGTCCGCCGGCGACATCAAAGCGGGGGCCAAGAGCGTCGTCGGCGACCGGGGCACCGTGGTCTCCGGCGAGGACCGCTCCGCGCTCCAGCCGGAGTACGTGGAGCACAAGCGGTTCCTCGGCACGCAGCTCATCGGAGCCATGGCGACGCTCGGTCTCTTCACCACCGTGTTCGTGGTCGCGTCCATGCTGGCCCTGGCGACCGGGCTGCGGCGCCGGGAGATCGGCCTGCTGCGCATGATCGGTGCGTCTCCGCGCCAGGTGCGCCGCATGATCCTGGGCGAGGCGGGCCTCATCGGTCTGGCGGGCGCGCTGGCCGGCTGCCTGGTGGGCATCGCTGCCGCGCCACTGCTCCGCACCATCCTGCAGCGCCTCGCCGTGACGCCGCCGGAACTCACCGTGCGGGTGGCGATGTGGCCGCTGTTCACGGCGGCCGCGATCGGTGTCGGCGTCAGTGTCCTGGGGGCCTGGTCGGCCAGCCGGATGGCCGCACGAGTGGCACCGATCGAGGCGCTGCTGGACAGCAGGGCGAACGCCCGGACAATGGGCCGCGCCCGCTGGATCGGCGGCCTGATCGTGCTCGGCCTCGGTGTGGTGCTCGCGATCGGGACGGCCACGGCCGGCGCCGACACCCGGATCAACACGGCAATCTTCGCCACCATGGTGCTCATCGTGGCGGCGGCGCTGCTCGCTCCGGTGTTCGTCGGCCCCGTCGGACGGGCCCTCACCTCGCCGTTCAAGCGGCTCGGTTCGGCCGCTCCGCTTCTGGTGCGGGCGGAGCTCCGCGCCAACTCCCGCCGGGCGGCGTCACTCGCGGCCCCGGTGATCGCGGCGGTCGGTTTCGCCGTCCTGCTCAGCGGCATGGTGGAGACGATGCGTGTGGCGTACCCGGCGGGCGACGCGCTCAAGCTCACGGGACAGGTCGTCGTGACGCCGGACAAGACCCCGGGCAACACCGACGAGGTGGTCGCCGCCAACCCGGTGGGCAAGGCCGTGCTGCCGACCCGGGCCTTCGTCCACGACAAGGACGGCACGCTCACCGTCATTGACGCGCTCGGCTCGCGCGACACGCGCTGGAACAAGCCGGGCCAGGCGGTGCTCGGCGAGAAGATGGCGGACTTCCTCGGTGTGAAGGCCGGTGACGAGCACGCGGTGAGGTTCGCCGACGGTGCCGCGGTGAAGGTGCGCATTGCCCAGGTCCTGCCGGACGACGCCGGCCGAGGCGACTTCCTGTTGTCCCGTCAGCTGGTACGCGAGCACGACCCGGCCGCGCTCACCGACGACATCTTCGTTCCGTTGAAGTCGAAGCCCACCTCGGTGGTACCCGGCACGGCCGTGCACGACGCGGTGCGGTTCGCGCTCGACGACTACGCCACCGACTCGAAGCTGACCGACAGCCTCGCCGTCATGCTGATCGTCATCGCCGTCGGCTACAGCGGGATCGCCGTGGCCAACAGCATGGCCATGACCGCGCACGGCCGGCGCCGCGACTTCGCCGTCATGAAGTCGGCCGGCGGTACGATACGGCAGCTCCTGCTGTTCTCCGTCGCCGAGACGACCCTCGTCGTCGCCGTCGGCTCGGCCCTCGGGGTCCTAGTCACCCTGGGCCCGCTGGCCGGCATGGCATCCGGGCTGTCCCAGGCGACCTCCGCGCAGGTCGGGCTGCACCTGAACCTGTCCACCATCGCCGCGGTGATCCTCGGCTCCCTAGTGCTGGCGATCGCGGCAAGCGTGGTCGTCACCTGGCGGACCATGCGTCGGGAGGCGGCGTAGAACGGCGGCGCGCGGCACACGGGCCGGGGCCCGCGCCCCGGCCTGTCGTCTCCGTACGGGCGCTCGTGGCGCCCGGCTCCTGGAAGTGGGAGCCCGATCAAGCCCGCGAGAGCGCTGTCCGCCGTGCCTGTGCCGGCCTGCTGAAACGGCGACGACACCGTGCTCGGTGGGGCGCTGGTCCGGGAGGGCCCCGGATCCCATGGTTGTGCAAAACGTTTTGGATACCTAGCTTGTGCGCCATGAGCGACAGAACGCCTCCAGCGATCGGCCGCCTCCTGGTGAGGGGCTGCGATGTGCTGAGGGTCCCGCCGGAGGGCGAGTGCGAGATTCTGCGGGCGCAGGACATCGTCGTGACGGACGGCGTCATCGAGGCGGTACGGCCGACCGGCAGCACCGGCAGCACCGGCAGCACCGGCAGCACAGGCCCGCGCGGCACCACAGGCCCGCGCGGCACCACCGGCCCGACCGGCACCACCGGCCCGACCGGCGCCTCCGGCCCGGGCCACGTGGCGGACGTGATCGACGGGCGTGGACTGCTGGCCGTACCCGGCCTGGTCAACGCGCACACGCACAGCCCCATGGTGTTGATGCGCGGCGCGGCCGAGGACGTGACGGTCGAGGGCTGGTTCAACGACCGTGTCTGGCCGATGGAGTCGAACCTCACCGCCGCAGACGTACGGATCGGGGCCCGGCTGGCCTGCGCGGAGATGATCCGCTCCGGTGTCACCACCTTCGCCGACCACT
The DNA here is from genome assembly GCF_056436655.1 of Streptomyces sp. NPDC043427. NCBI lineage: Bacteria > Bacillati > Actinomycetota > Actinomycetes > Kitasatosporales > Streptomycetaceae > Streptomyces > Streptomyces sp. NPDC043427. Next base: position 198,234 of record NZ_JBWKCC010000005.1, read on the forward strand.
ACTTCTTCCCCGAGCAGATCGCCGAGGCGGTCACCGAGACCGGCCTGCGGGCCGACATCGCGCCCACGTACTTCAGCAGCCGCGGCGAGGCAGCCCTTGAGGACACGGTGAAGTTCGCGGAAGCCTGGCACGGCCGTGCCGACGGCCGGGTCACCGTCTCGCTCGGGCCGCACGCCCCGTACACCGTCGACGACGGCGACCTGCGGACCCTCGCCGGGCACGCCCGGCGGCTCGGACTGCGCATGCACATCCACGCCGCCGAGCACCTGGAGCAGACCCGGTCCAGCCTGGAGCGGCGCGGCATCACCCCGATCCGGGTGCTGCACGAGACCGGGGTGCTCGACGCAGGCGCCCTGATCGCGCACGGCTGCGGGATCGTCGAGGACGACCTGCCGCTGCTGGCCGAGTACGCCGGCACGACCGCCGTGGCCTGCTGCCCCAAGGTCTATCTCAAGCACGCCCTGTCCCCGCTCACCCCGGTCCGCGACCTGCTCGACACCGGGGTCACGGTCGCCGTCGGCACGGACGGCGCCGCCGGTCACAACACGCTCGACGTGTGGGAGGCGCTGCGGCTGGTCGCCCTCACCCAGAAGCAGGCGGTACGGGACGCCACCTGGATGACCGTCTCCGACACCCTGCGCCTGGCCATGCGCGGCGGGGCCCGAGCCCTCGGCCTGCAGAGGGAGATCGGGGCGCTGGAGCCGGGGATGCGCGCCGACATCGTCTTGGCCGACCTGTCGGGTCTGCACTGCCGTCCGCTGCATGATCCGCGTGCCGCGCTGGTCTACAGCGCCCGCGCCAGTGACGTACGGACGGTCGTCGTCGACGGCCGCGTCCTGATGCGTGACGGCCGGCTGCTCACCGTGGACGAGCCGGCGCTGCTGGCCGAGGCCGACACCCGGGTGGCCCGGATCCTCGACACCTCCCACGGCAGGGCGGTGCAGCACTATGACCCCTGAGCCGTACGAGCGGGCGGCGGTCCGGCGCCCCGCGTCGATCAAGGACGTGGCCGCCGCGGCAGGCGTCAGCGCCACCACCGTCTCCCATGTCCTCAGCGGCAACCGGCCGGTCAACGAGCACACCGCCGCTCGGGTCCGCAGCGTCGTCAACCGGCTCGGCTACGTCCCGGCGTCGCTGGCCCGCAGCCTGCAGGCCGGCTCCACCTCGGTGATCGGCCTGCTGATACCGGACATCAGCAACACCTTCTTCGCCGAGCTGGCCAAGGGCGCCGAGGACGCCGCCCATGACCTCGGCTACGGCCTGATCCTGTGCAACACGGAGTTCGACGCCGACCGCGAGGACCGCTACCTCGGCATGATCCGCAGCCGGTTCATCGACGGCATGGTGTACGCCTCGGGGTCCCCGCCGTCCCGGCGGAGGCTGGAGGCCCTCATGGGCAAGTTCCCCATCGCGCTCGCCGACGAGGAGGTCGAGGGCCTCGAAGGCGCCCTCATCGCCACCGCCGACCACGAGGCGGGCGGGCGGCTGGTGGGGGAGCACCTCCGGTCGCTCGGCCACCGCCGGGCGCTCATGCTGACCGGTCCGCGCGCTCTGAAGAGCAGCAACGCCCGTGCCGACGGTTTCGTACGGGCCTTCCGGGGCGAGGTCGTGGAACGCGTCGGCGACTTCAAGGAGACCTCCGGATACGGCCTCGTCGCCAAGCTCCTCCAGGAGGGCGGTCTCCCCGAGGGCTGCACGGCCGTCTTCGCGGCCAACGACCTGATGGCCTTCGGCGCCCTCCTGGCGCTGAGGGAGGCGGGGCTGTCGGTGCCGGAGGACGTGTCGGTGGTCGGCTTCGACGACATCCGGGCGGCCTCGCTGGCGCATCCGCCCCTGACCACCGTCCACCAGCCGGCCTACGACGTGGGCCGCACCGCCACCGCGCAGCTCCTCCAGTACGTCACCCGGGGCGAGGTCCCGCCCGCCTCCCGGCACACCCTTCCCGTCGAACTCAAGGTCCGCGGCAGCACGGCACCCGCCGCCAGCTGACCCTCACCTGACCCAACTTCCCACGCACTGCACGGAGTTGCCGTGCCGCGCGGCAATCCCCCCTGCCCCGAAAGGCGGTTCGCCATGCCCAGAGTGCTCGTTGTCGGCGAGTCGTGGTTCACCTACACGGTCCACCAGAAAGGCTTCGACGCCTTCCACACCGCCGAGTACACCGAGGGCGGAGGCGCCTTCCTCGACGCGCTCCGCTCACGCGGCCACGACGTGACCTACGTGCCCTCGCACGAGATCCCGACCCGGGTCCCTGCCACCGCCGCCGGCTTCGACGCGTACGACGTCGTCGTCATCAGTGATGTGGGCGCCAACAGCTTCCAGCTCGCGCCCGAGACCTTCCACCACTCCGTTCCCGCACCCGACCGGTCCGAGCTGGTGCGCGGCTTCGTGGAGCGGGGCGGCGGGGTGCTGATGATCGGCGGGTATCTGACCTTCAGCGGTATCGACGCCCGTGCGCGGTGGGGGCGCTCCCCGCTCGCCGCCGCCCTGCCGGTGACGATGCTGGACCGCGACGACCGGGTGGAGCTCCCGGCCGGTGCCGTCCCCGAAGTGGTGGGCGAACACGCGGTCGTACGAGGGCTGGAGCGGTCCTGGCCCGCGCTGCTCGGCCTCAACGAGGTCGCCGCGCGGCCGGAGGCGTCGCTGCTGGCCGAGTGCGCCGGGCACCCCCTGCTCGTCGTCGGCGGCCACGGCGCGGGCAGATCGGCGGCGTTCACCTCCGACGTGGCACCGCACTGGGCGCCGCCGCCGTTCCTGGCCTGGGAGGGGTACGCCGAGCTGTGGGACCGGCTGGTGCGCTGGCTCGCGGGAGCGGAGCTGTGACGCCGGGACAGGCGACCTCGTCCGTCACCGGCACGCCCCATATCGCGGCCCGGCCGGGCGACTTCGCGCCCCTCGTCCTGATGCCGGGCGACCCGCGCCGCGCCCGGCGGATCGCCGAGACCTTCCTTCAGGACGCGCGGCAGGTCACCGACGTACGTGGCATCCTCGGCTACACCGGCAGCCACCGGGGCGTGCCGATGTCGGTGCTCGCCTCCGGCATGGGCATCCCGTCCGTGACGATCTACGCGACGGAGCTGTTCCGCCACTACGGCGTACGCAGGATCGCCCGGGTCGGCACCGCGGGCGCGATCCCGGCCTCGGTGTCCGTACGGGACGTGGTGGTCGCCTCCGCCGCGCACACCGACTCCAGCCTCAGCCGCGTCCTCGTGGACGCCGTGACCCTCTCCCTCGCCCCCTCCTACAGGCTTTTGCGCGCCGCCGCGGACGCCGCCGAGCGGGAGCTCTCCGGGTCCGAGGCCGTGCACATCGGACCGGTCTTCAGCAGCGACCACTTCTACCTGGACCGCCCCGCCCTCTTCGACGCCCTGGAGCGCCGGGGCACGCTCGCGGTCGAGATGGAGGCGGCGGGACTGTACGCCGTGGCCTGCGCGGAGGGCGGTGAGGCCCTGGCGGTGCTGACCGTGTCGGACCACCTCCGCACGGGTGACGCCCTCACGGCCGAGGAACGCGAGACGGATTTCGATCGGACGCTGCGCATCGCCGCCACCGCGCTGCTCACCGATGACTGAAGTTCCCGCGACGGCAATCAAACAGAAACCGGGTGGCGTAGCCAAAACGTTTTGCACTTTCTACTGTCAACGCAGTCGCTCACTCGGCGGCGAAATGATCAGGAGATCGATGATGAGATACGGAAGAAGCGCCGCCACCGTGGTGACGGTGACAGGGATGCTCGCGCTGGCAGCGTGTGGAGGATCGGTCGGAGATGATTCCGCTGCCGCCTCCTCCGGCAAGCCGCGGATCAAATTGGTGATCAATGGCGGGCTGGGCGACAAGTCGTTCTTCGACTCCTCCTACGCGGGCCTGCAGCGGGCCACGAAGGATCTCGGCTACCAGCTCAAGGTGGTGGAGCTCGGCTCCGACCGCACCAAGTGGGAACCCGGCTTCGAGGACGCCGCGTCGGCCGACGACTACGACATCCTCGCCGCCGGAACCTTCGACGTCACCGACTACGTCGGCAAACTCGCCCCGGAATTCCCGGACAAGAAGTTCTGGGTCTTCGACGCCCCGGTCGACTACAGCGGCAAGGACGGCTCCTGTTCCAACAAGTGCGAGAACGTCTACTCCGTCACCTTCAAGCAGAATGAGGGCGGTTATCTCGCGGGATTCCTGGCCGAGGAGCTGGTGGCCGCGAAAGCCCTCAAGGGAACCGAATCGCTGAAGAAGGTCGGCGTCATGGGCGGAGTGAAGATCCCGCTGATCGAGGACTTCGTCGTCGGCTTCAAGGCGGGGTTCCAGGCCGCCGGCGGTAAGAACTCCGACGTCCTCGTCCAATACGTGGGCGGCGACAAACCGTTCGGCGACCCGGCCAAGGGCAAGGAGATCAGCACCGCCATGTACGGCCAGGGCGCCGTGCTGGTGTGGCCGGTCGCCGGGCTGTCCGGGCTCGGCACCTTCGAGTCGGCCGTCAGCGCCAAGCGGTACGCGTTCGGTGTCGACTCCGACCAGTACCAGACCCTCACCGACCAGGCGCAGAAGAACACCGTCGTCACCTCCATCCTCAAGAACGTCGGCAACGCCCTGTACGAGGCCGCGCAGAAGGACCGGAAGGACACCCTGAAGTACGGCGCCGTCTCCACCGTCGGCCTCGCCCAGGACGCCGTCGGCTACGTGAACGACGACCACTTCAAGGAGTTGGTGCCCGAGACGATCCGTACCGAGGTCCAGGAAGCCGCCGACAAGGTGAAGTCCGGCTCCGTCACGGTGCCCAGCGCCCTCTAACCGAACGGCCGTGATGATGAACCAGCCATGGGGCAAGGACGGACCGGCCGTCGCCGCCCGCCAGGTCACCAAGACCTACGCCAACGGGGTGCGCGCCGTGCGCGCCGTGGACCTGGAGGTCCCGCCGGGCGAGATCCGGGCGGTCGTCGGTGAGAACGGCGCGGGCAAGTCCACGCTGATGAAGATGTTCTACGGCCTGGAACAGCCCAGTGCGGGCGAGATCCTGGTCGGCGGACGCCCGCGCGTACTGCGCGGCCCGGCCTCGGCGATCGCCCTGAGCGTGGGCATGGTGCACCAGAACCTCATGCTGGTGCCGTCCTTCACCGTCGCCCAGAACGTCGTCCTCGGCGTCGAGCCGGGCCGCCGCGGTCTGGTCGACCCCAAGGCGGCCGTGGAGACGACCGCCCGGCTCGCGGAGGAGTCCGGACTCACCGTCGACCCCAGGGCGCGCGTCGACGAGGTGTCGGTCGGGATGCGGCAGCGCACCGAGATCCTCAAGGCGCTCCACCGGCGGGCCCGCGTATTGATCCTCGACGAGCCGACCGCGGTGCTCACCCCGCAGGAGACCGAGGACCTGTTCGCCGCCGTGCGCCGGCTGCGCGACGGCGGGATGACCGTGCTGTTCATCTCGCACAAGCTGCGCGAGGTACGGGAGATCAGCGACCAGGTGAGCGTGATGCGCGCCGGCTTGCTGGTGGGCACGGTCGCCACCGCCGGCGCCACCGAGCGCTCCCTCGCCTCCATGATGGTCGGCCGGGACCTGGCCCTGGACGTGGACCGCACCCCTGCCCGTCCCACAAAGACCACCCTGCGGGTACGGAGCCTCCGGTACGAGGCCCCGACCGCCCAGTCCCTGCACGACCTCGATTTCGACGTCGCCGCCGGAGAGATCGCCGGCGTGGCCGGCATCGAGGGCAACGGCCAGAGCGAACTCGCCGAGATCCTCGCCGGGTTGCGCCGCCCCACCGCGGGCACGGTCCACATCGACGGCACCGACACGGCCGGTCTCGACGTGGCAGGACACCGCAGGGCCGGCATCGGCTACGTACCGGAGGACCGGCTGCACAACGGCGCCGCCCTCGACGCGTCCATCGCCGACAACCTCGTCGTCGACCGCCACGACCGACCGCCCCTCGCCCGCCACGGTGTCCTGCACCCGGGTGCCGTGCGCACCCACGCCGAGCAGCTGATCGACCAGTACGCGATCCGCACGCCCGACCCGTCGGTCCCGGTGAGCGCGCTGTCCGGCGGCAACATGCAGAAGGTGATCGTCGCCCGCGAACTCTCCGCCGGGCCACGCCTGTTGGTCGCCTCCCAGGTCACCCGCGGGGTGGACATCGGCGCCATGCGGTTCATGTACGAGCGCCTGGTCGACGCCCGCGACGCGGGCGCCGCCGTCCTGCTGATCTCCGCAGACCTGACCGAACTCCTCGCCCTCTCCGACCGGTTGCTCGTCCTCAAGGACGGCCGCCTGGTCGCCCGGTTCGACGACACGACCGGCCTCACCGAGAAGCGGGTCGGGCTCCACATGCTCGGCGTCGAGGAGCACGACCGCGACCGGCTCACGGCCGGCCTGGAACACCTCACGACGGGACCGGACGACCTCACGGCCGGTCCGGAAGACCTGGGGGAGACCCCGTGACCACCACTCCCATGACGGCGATCGAGACCGAGGACCGCCGCCAGTACCGAGCCACGCGGCACCGCGACTTCGCCGTCGACCTCAGCATGGCCCTGGCCACCGTCCTGGCCGCCCTGGCCATCGGCTTCCTCGTCATGCTCGCCACCGGCAACGACCCGGTACGGGCCTACGAGGTGATGCTCACCGGCCCACTGGAACGCTCCTTCCGTGTCGGCCGCTGGCTGGAGGACGCCACCACCCTCACCCTGCTCGGGCTGTCGGTCGCGATCCCCTTCCGCGCCCGGCAGATCAGCCTCGGCGCCGAGAGCCAGGTCTACGCCGGTGCGCTGGCGGCCGCGACCGTCGCGGTCTTCGTGCCGCTGCCGCCCGTCGTCGCCGTGATCGTGCCCATGGCCGCGGCCGCCGCCGCGGGCGCCGGAATGGGCCTGGTGCCCGGCGCGATGAAGGCCCGCCTCGGCGCCAACGAGATCGTGGCGACGCTGATGCTCAACGCCATCGTCGTCCGCGTCTACGACTACCTGGTCAACGGCCCGCTGAAGGAGTCCGGCAGCGGCGCCGTGCACTCGAAGTCCATCCAGCCCCATTCCGCCCTCACCCCGCTCAGCGACTGGTTCGGCGTCCCGATGGGCCGGGCCAACACCGGCCTCGGGGTGATGCTGCTGACCGCCGTCGCCCTGTGGCTGCTCATCACCCGCACCCCGCTCGGCTACCGCATCCGGATGACCGGGGCCAACCCCGACTTCGCGGCGTACGGCGGCATCCGCGTGCCGCGGGTCATCGAGTGGAGCTTCGTCATCGGCGGCGCCGTCGCGGGCCTGGCCGGAGCCCACCTCGTCCAGGGCGTGTACGGGCGACTGGAACCCGGGCTCGCCGGAAGCCTCGCCTTCGAAGGGATCGTGGTCGCCCTGCTGGCCAGGAACAACCCGCTGGTCGTCGTGGTCGCCGGACTCTTCTACTCCTACCTGCGCGCCGGGGGCGACATCATGGAACAGCAGACCGACGTCGGCACCGAGATCGTGGTGGTCATCCAGGCGGTCATCGTGCTGCTGGTCACCGCCCAGGCCCTGCCGAACCTGCTCAAGCGGCGGCTCGCGCGGAGGCAGGTGGGCGTCCGATGAGTTCCGTGCTCGACGTCGTCCTCAGCAGCGCCTTCCTGGCGGCCGTGCTGCGGATCGCCACGCCGTACCTGCTCGCCGCGTTCGGCGGGCTGGTCGCCGAACGCGCCGGCATCAGCAACATCGCCCTGGAGGGCCAGATGCTCTCCGCCGCCTGCACCGGTGCGCTCGTCGCCGGCTACAGCGGCTCCGTCGCCCTGGGCGCGCTGTGCGGCGTAGCGATGGCGACACTCCTGGGCCTGTTGCTCGCCGCCCTCCGCCTGGAACTGGGCGCGGACGCCATCATCGCGGGCATCGGCCTCAACCTCCTCGCCTCCGGCGGCACCGCCTACGCCGTCTACAGCCTCCTCGACGACAAGGGCGGCACCTCCGGCCTGAAGAGCGGCAGCCTGCCGGCCGTGACCCTGCCGGGTGTCGAGAACGTGCCGGTGCTCGGCGATGTGGTGAGCGGCCAGAACATGATCACCTGGCTGGCCTTCCTGGTCGCACCGTTCGTCGCCTGGCTGTTCTACCGCACCCGCTTCGGCTTCCACCTGCGCGCGGTCGGCGAGATGCCCGACGCCGCCGAGTCGGTCGGGATCGCGGTACGACGCGTCCAGTACACGGGGCTCGCCCTCAGCGGGGCCCTCGCCGGACTCGCCGGGGTATTCCTCAGCATGGGCTACGTCTCCTTCTTCGTCCGGGACATGACGGCCGGCCGCGGCTTCATCGCCCTCGCCGGGGTGTTCCTCGGCGGCCTGCGGCCCTGGGGTGTCTTCCTCGCCGCGCTAGGTTTCGGAGCGGCGGAGGCACTGGCCGTGCAGCTCGGCACCCTCGATGTACCGCCGCAGCTGGTGTCGACGATCCCGTACGTGATGACGCTGGTCGCGCTCGCCCTGTACGCCTGGAGCCGCAAGCGCCGGGGCCGTGCCGTGCCGACCGCTGCCTCACTCTGACGCCTCGGCAGCGCCCCTCCCCCCGACCACATGGCTTTCCCGCTCGTCCGCGCCTTGCCGAGCGAACGGACCGGCGAGCCATGCCCGCACGCCCGTGCGGGCCCCCTTGGAAGGACACCCATGCGCCACAGATCCCCAGCGCGCCGCAGCCGCGCGCTCCTCGCCTCCCTCGCCGCGGCCGGCCTCCTCGGCAGCCTGCCCCTCACGAACGGCTTCGCGGCGGAACCCGAGGCGGACACCTCCGCCAAGCCGCAGGACGTGCGGCTCCTCGACACGCTCACGGTCCCCGCCGGGACCACGGAGTTCGGCATGCCGTTCGGCGGGTTGTCCGGCATCGACTACGACCGGCGGTCCGGCGAGTACGTCGCCCTCAGCGACGACCGCTCGGAGAACGGCAAGGCCCGCTTCTACACCCTCCGACTGCCACTCGACGGTGCGGCCTTCGCCGGTGACAAGCCCGCCCTCGACGGCCTGACCGTGCTCGCCGACACCACCGGCGAACCCTTCGCCCCCAAGGCGGTCGACCCCGAGGCGATCCGCTGGACCCCGGGCGGCAAGAGCCTGCTGTGGACCAGCGAGGGAGCCTCTTCCGCCGGGCAGCCCGCATTCGTCCGGGAGGCGACCACCTCCGGTGGGTACGAACGCGAACTGCCGCTGCCCCAGGCGTACGCCCCCGTCCGCTCGGCCTCGGGCACACTCACCGCCGGGGTGCGCAACAACCAGGCCCTGGAAGGGCTCACCCTCTCCCCGGACGGGCGCGAGGTGGTCACCATCACCGAGAACGCCCTCGTCCAGGACGGCCCCGCGGCCGGGCTGACCGTCAAGAGCCCGTCCCGCCTGCTGTCGATGGACCGGCAGACAGGGAAGCCGGAGACCGAGCACGTCTACGAGGTCGACCCGATCTCCGACGCGCCCACCGCGCCCCTGCCCGCCCCGGTCGGCACGTACTCGGCGGACCGCGGAGTCTCCGAGATCCTCGCGATCAACGACACCGACTACCTCACCGTCGAACGCTCCTTCGCCTCCGGTGTCGGCTTCTCCATCCGCCTCTACTGGACCAGCACCATCGGAGCGACGGACGTAGGCGGCAAGGACGCCCTGTCCGGCACCGAGAAGCCCATGCCGAAGAAGCTGCTGTACGACTTCACCACCTCGGGCACCGACGCCGACAACGTCGAGGGCATCACCTGGGGGCCGCGGCTGCCCGACGGCTCCCGCTCACTCGTCCTCGTCGCCGACGACAACTTCGGCTTCAACGGCAGTGTCACGAAGTTCCACCTGCTGTCCGTCCGGCCGGATCTCCTCGCCACCCGCACCCCGGACGTCAACGATGACGGTGCTGTGGACGCCAAGGACCTGGCGGCGATCCCGACCGCCGGCGCGGCCGGAGACCTCGACGGCAACGGCCGTACGGACGCCGCCGACATCCGGTTGTGGATCTCGTACACCCGCGCCTTCCCCACGACGCAGAAGCCGCCGTCCACCGTCGACGTCCAGCTGTTGTCCTTCACGACTTCCACGGAAACCTGGAGCCGCCCGCCGGACGCGACGCCTACGGCCTGAACTGCGGCGTTGGGGGATTTCGAATCCGACGTCCTGGAAGATCCTCCGCGACTGCCGCCTGAAAGCGGACGGCATTCACACCGCTGTGCCTCGCCGGCTCGGGGGATGCTCAGTCGAGACAGAACTCGTTGCCCTCGATGTCCTGCATCCCGATGCACGAATCGTTGCCGTCATACAGGAGTCGCACGCGTACCGCGCCGAGCGCGACCAGTCGTGCACACTCAGCTTCGAGCGTGGCGAGGCGCTCTTCACCCACGAGTCCGGTGCCGACCCGCACGTCGAGATGCACCCGATTCTTGGCGACCTTGCCTTCGGGAACGCGCTGGAAGAACAGTCGAGGGCCCACACCTGAGGGATCACTGCAGGCGAACCATGAACCCTGATCCTCAGGAGGCCGGGAGCGGTCGAAATCGTCCCAAGTGGCGAACCCCTCCGGAGGCGGCGATACGACGTACCCCAACACCTCGCACCAAAAGCGAGCGACGCGCTCAGGTTCTGCACAGTCAAAGGTGACTTGGAACTGCTTGATCGATGACACGGGTGCACCTTAACAGGGGCTCTCCCGCTCATCTCCCGGTAGGGATCTGCACATTGACGGGAGGATCCGTTCGTCTGGCTACTTGTCGACCAGCGACATGTGGTGCTCGTTGTAGCGGTCTCCCTGCACCCCGACCCGACCAGCGAGTTCCTTGAGGTCTGACAGTTCGTCGGCGGAGAGCGGCAGCTGGGTGGCGCCGATGTTGTCCTCGATGCGCGGGACGCGCCGCGTTCCGGGAATCGGAACGATCCACGGATGCTGTGCAAGCAGCCCGGCGCGCGCCCCCACCCGGTCGGCCCCGGTGGGCGCGATCGAGTCGATCCGCTGGTTCGCCGAGGCGGCCGACAACGTCTTCGGCCGCGTCGCGCCGAGCGGGCCCGACGCTCTCGGTCTCAGGAGCCGCGAACCGGTCGGGGTCGTCGCGGCGATCCTGCCATGGAACTACCCCCCGAAGTCCGCTGTACGGCCGCTGGCGTCCTGAGCCTGCCTTCCGTGCCTGCATACGGTTTCCATAACCCGCACGGCATTCGACTCGCTGTCCTCGACTGGTCACTCCAGCGCGCACAGGAAATGATGGCGCGACGGCATCATGTCCTTCAATGCTCCAGCCCGGGCGGGGGCCGGGCACCCCCTCTCCAAGATCGGTGCCACCTCACATCCGGTCACACCGGCGCCTGGTCCGGTTCGGGCTCGCCGAGTCCAACAGAATGCCGTCGTGACGCACGTATCCGACCGTGCACCACCGCCTGGACGCGGGGTGCGCGGGCATGGCCCGCCGCCACCCGGTCGGTGCGTGGGAGGGGGAGACCTCGGATGGCGGCGGGGCGGGGGAGCGCGAGGTCAGTCGTCGATCGCTCGCATCGCGTCATCGGTCAGACTGGTGGCCAGCCACTGCTCCACGGCCGTGATGTGGACGGTCGCCGCAGAGGCGGCGAGCAGGGCGTCGCGTGACTGAAGCGCGCTGAGGATCTCCTCGTGGTCGTCGTGGGCGTTGTTCAGGGCGTGACTGGTCTGGCTGCCGCGGACGATGCGGACACGCTGGGTGCGGGTAGAGAGCACTTGCAGCAGCATCGACAGCACGGGGTTGCCGACCGCTTCGACGATCCTGAGGTGGAAGGCGGTGTCGTGGGCGACGAACTCCTCCACGGTGGCGACGGTCCGGGACCGGTTGAGGATGTTGCGCAGTTCCTGGAGGTCCTTCTGCTTCAGCAGCGCGGCGGCCAGCCCTGTCGCCTGCGGTTCGAGCAGTCGTCGTACCTGGAGCAACTGCAGAGCCGTGTGGCCCTGGGAGACGTCGGCGGCGAAGGAGAGGCTTTCCAGCAGGAGATGGGGCTCCAGGCTGGAGACGTACGTGCCGTCGCCCTGCCGGGTGATCAGGATCCGCATGGCCGTCAGCGCCCGGACGGCTTCGCGCAGGGAGTTCCGGGACAGGCCGAGCTGTCCGGCGAGGATCTCCTCCTTGGGCAGCCGGGAGCCGGGCGCGAGTTCACCGGCGACGATCATCGCCTTGATCTTGTCGATCGCCTCGTCCGTCAGTGCCACGAGGGTGCCTCTCTGAGTCGGGGATGTGTCGGCCGACGGCTCCGCCGGGCCCGGCTCGGGGCCGGCGGAGCCGCTTGCGGTACGGGGTTACTCCTGCTTCTCGCCGGAGGCGAACCGGGAGATGATCAAGGCGACGATGATGATGGCTCCATTGAGGAACTGGTTCCACAGCGGTGGTACACCCGCCAATGTCATGACGTTCACGACGAGTTGCAGCGTCAGCACACCGGTGAGCGCGCCGAAGATCGAGCCCTTGCCGCCGTTGAGGCTGACTCCGCCGATGACGGTCGCGGCGAAGACCTGGAAGATCCAGCCGCTGCCCTGGGTGGCGGAGATGGAGCCGTAGTGGCCGCTGTAGAGGATGCCGGCGAACGCGGCGAGGACGCTGCCGAGGATGAGGACGATCCACACGATACGGTCGACGCGGATGCCAGCGGTGCGGGCCGCCTCCGGGTTGCCGCCGATCGCGTAGAGCGCCCGGCCGTGCCGCAGCCAGGCCAGGGCGCTGCCGCCGAGGACGAACAGCACCACGCAGATCCAGATCGCGGCCGGGACACCCAGCCACGACGACTTGCCCAGGTAGGTGAAGGAGGACGGCAGTTCCACGATGGACTGGCCCTCGGAGAGGGCGACCTGGAGTCCGCGCAGCATGGTGAGCATACCGAGGGTGACGATGAAGCCGTTGAGGCGCAGCTTCAGGATCAGGAACCCGTTGACGGCCCCGATCGCCACACCCACCAGCAGACAGAGCGGCACGGCCGTCCACTCGGGCAGCAGCCCCAGGCCCGTGAACCGGGCGCCGCTCGTCGGCAGGACCAGCCACACGGCGATGACGGGCGCCACGCCGATCGTGGACTCCAGGGACAGGTCCATCCGGCCGCAGATCAGGATCAGCGCGGTGGCCAGCACCAGCAAACTCAGCTCGGTGGACTGCTGGGCCACACCGATGAGGTTGTCGGCGGTGAGGAAGGCCGGCGAGACGATGAACCCGATCAGGCCGAGGACGAAAATCGCCGGGACCAGGGACAGGTCACGGAAGCGCCCGAGGTCGACCCTGCGGCGCGTTCCGTCCGCTGCGGCAGCGGGCTCAGCCGTGCTCACTGCGGGCTCGGTGAGATCTGTGGTGGCGGACATGACTACCTTCCGTGCTCGTCTGCGCCGGTTGAGGCGGGTACGGCGGATGCGGGGGACGCGGTGGACGCGACGGCGGGGGCCGTGTCGCCGGTGACGCCCTCGATGGCGGCGACGACGGCCTCGTCCTTCCAGCCGCGGCCGAACTCGGCGACCACGCGCCCGTGGAACATGACGACCACCCGGTCACAGGCCTTCAGGTCGTCCAGTTCGTCGGAGACGATCAGCGCGGCCTTGCCACCGTCCGCTACCTGCCGGATGCGGCCCAGAAGGAACTCCTTGGACTTGACGTCGACCCCGTTGGTGGGGCGGATGGCCACCAGGACCTGCGGATCGGTGGCCAGGGCCCGGGCGACGACGACCTTCTGCTGGTTGCCGCCCGAGAGGGCGGAGACCGGGGTGGCGGCTCCCGGGGTCTTGATGTCCAGGTCCCGGATCATGCGTCCTGCGAAGGCCTTGGTGCGGGCGGGCAGCACCGTGCCGAACGGTCCGAGCTGGTCGGTGACGGTGAGCGTCGCGTTCTCCGCCACACTGCGGTTGTTCACCAGCCCCTGGAGGTGTCGGTCCTCGGGGACCAGACCGACTCCGACGGTGAGCGCGGACGGCACACTGCCGGTGCGCACGGTCCTGCCGCCGACCGTGATCCGGCCGTCCTTGGCCCGGTGCAGACCGGCGATCGCCTCACCTACCTGCACATTGCCGCTGCCAGTGGCGCCGGCGAGCCCGACGACCTCGCCGGAGCGGACCGAGAGGGAGATGTCCTCGCAGACGCCGGGCAGTGTCAGGCCGTCGATCGCCAGCAGTTCCGTGGCATGGGACCGTGAGGCCGAAGGACCGTCGACGGCGGCGGTGACCGTGGAGGCCGACTCGCCGGTCATGGCCTCCACCAGCGCGTGGTGGCCGACTTCGGCGACGGGCGCGGTCAGGATGTGGGCCGCGTCGCGGTAGACGGTGACGGTGGTGCAGAGGTCGTACACCTCTTGCAGGTGGTGGGAGATGAAGAGGAAGGCGACACCCTGACGCTGGAGGTCGCGGAGCTTGTCGAAGAGGCGGTTGATGCCGCGGGCGTCGAGCTTCGCTGTCGGCTCGTCGAGGATGATGAAGCGTGCGCCGAACGACAGGGCCCGTGCGATCTCGACGAACTGCCGCTGCTCGACGGTGAGGTCCTTGGCCCGCGCGCTCGGGTCGACGGCCACGCCGTACTCGCGGAGCAACTGCGCGGCCCGCCCGCGCAGTTGCTTCCAGCGGATGGGCTGCACCACACCGGCGCTCTGCCGGTTCAGGAAGAGGTTCTCGGCGACGGTCAGGTCACCGATGATGGTGGAACGCTGGTAAACGCAGGCCACGCGGGAGCGCCAGGCGTCGATGTCGCCGAAGGCAGGCGCCGGTTCGCCGGAGAAGCGCAGGGTGCCGGTGTCGGGTTGCTGGAGGCCGGTGAGGAGGGACACGAGCGTCGACTTGCCGGCGCCGTTGCGTCCGACCAGGGCGTGCGCCTCGCCGGGGGCAACGGTGATGCGGGCGTCGCGCAGCGCGACGGTCGCGCCGAATCGTTTGCTGATGCCGGTCGCCTCGGCCACCGGGCCCGGAGTGCCGGGGCTGGTCGCCGGGGCGGTCGCGGTGTCCGCCATGGTGTCTACCGTCCTTCGTGTACGGAGGCTGGAGCCGAGGGGTGCGGGCGGTACCCGCGCCGGCGGGGCGGGCGTCGGGGGACGGTGGCTGTGCGTCCCGCGACGCTGCGGGCAGGAAGTGCAGGCCGTCAGCCGACGTTGTTGCCCCACAGGGCCTTGTCGTCCACGTTGTCCTTGGTCACCAGCGGCGCCGACAGCTGGTCTTCCAGCCCGCCCGGGATCTCGATGATGGTGGAGTCGTGGTCGGTCTTGCCGGGCTTGAAGGTCTTGCCCTCGGCCGCGGCCCGGGCGTAGTAGACCGCGTACTTGGCGTACAGGTCGGCGGGCTGGGAGACGGTGGCGTCGATCTGGCCCTTGCGGATCGCCTCGAACTCCTGCGGGATGCCGTCGTTGGAGACGATCGAGATGTGCCCCTCCTGGCCGGCGGGCTTGAGCAGGCCCTTCTGCTCCAGCAGGGCCAGGGTGGGCTGGAGGAAGGCACCGCCGGCCTGCATGTAGATGCCGTTCAGGTCGGGGTGCTGGGCGAGCAGGCTCTGCAGCTTGGCGGAGGCCACGTCGCCCTTCCAGTCGGTGGGCAGCTCGAACACCTTGATCTTTGGGAACTTCTCCTTCATGCAGGCGGCGAAGGCCTCGGAGCGGTCCCGGCCGTTGATCGAGTCCAGGGAGCCCTGGAACTCGGCGACCTTGCCCTTCCCGCCGAGCTGCTTGCCGAGGAACTCGCAGGCCTTGGTGCCGTACGCCCGGTTGTCGGCGCGCACGACCATGTAGACCTCGCCCTTGTCGGGTCTGGTGTCGACGCTGACCACGGGGATCTTCTTCGACGCGAGGGTGTCGAGGGTGGAGGCGATGGCGCCGGTGTCCTGAGGGGCCATGACCACGGCCTTGGCGCCCGTGTTCTGGAAGACCTGTACGTTGGCGACCAGCTTGGTGACGTCGTTCTGTGAGTTGCTGAGCGGCAGCGCGTTGATTCCCTCGGACTTGATGTCCTTCTTCAGGTACTCGGCGTAGGAGTTCCAGAAGTCGGAGTCGGATCGCGGCAGGTCGATCCCGATGGCGGGCTTGTCGCCGCCCGAGGCGACCGAGGCGGTGCTTTCGCGGTTGCATGCGGTGGCGAGGGCCAGTACCGCGAGGACGGCGGTGGCGGCTGCGGCGGTGGAGCGGGTGCGAGCGAGGTTCATGGCCGTGTTCTCTCCTTAGCCAGGGCACTGGGGCCGCAGGGCAACGGTGGGGAGGGCATACCTGCCTGCGGGGGAGGGGCGAGGTCGCCGGACGGGCAGTTGCTGATCCGGCGCGGAAAACGCGCGGATCGTGCCCTGAGGGTGGGTGTGAGGGGCAGCCGAGGACCGAGGATGTGGAGGCGGAGCGACCGCACGGATGTGAGCCGAATCGGTGCGCTGGATGGTGCAACCATTCCTCCGATGTATCTCGGACGTCGAGGACGTTACGACGACGTTGCCGACGTTGACAAGAGTTCGCCGCCAGAGATTTGCCGGACATCACGCCGTAGGGCGCCGAGGTGCCGCCCCGACCTCGCGACTCCGCCCTGACACCTTCTGTGACCTGCAGAGTTTCGTTCTTCGGGCGTGACGGGCGATGCGCTGCGGCAGCTCACAATTCGACAACGGGGCCACTTGGTCCGGTGGGGACGGTGCAGGGGCGGGCCCCCAAGAGGCGTAATCCCCCTCTCGGGGTGGCCGGTGGATGTGCTGCTGGCCCTCTTCTCACCAGGGGAGGCGGTCCTGTGACACACCGTGGATTCATCGGATGGAGGAAGTCGCATATCGCCATCGTTGGCCATGCCTGACCACGACGGATCTCCCTTTTGAGCGCTTGACTGGCAAGGCCGAGCAAATACATCCGAGGAATCCATTGTCAGGTGCGACCCCCGCATCTAAGGTCACTGTGCCGTCATACATCCGATGACTGCGATACGGATGAGCGAAGGCCAGCCGGCAGGTCAGGCCCGGCGCACCACAGGCGGCCCCCTACGGCCGACCGCCACTCAGACGAAACCCCCATGGCAAGGGAGCCCCCAGTGAAACTGCTACGAGTCGGCGCCCCCGGTGAGGAGCGACCCGCAGTCCGTACCGACGACGGCCGGCTGCTGGACCTGTCCTCCGTGACCCGGGACATCGACGGCGCCTTCCTCGCCTCCGGGGGAGTGGACCGGGCCCGCGTGGCCGTCGTGGCGGGCGGACTGCCCGAACTCGACACCGAGGGCCTGCGGATCGGCGCCCCCCTCGCCCGCCCCGGCAAAATCATCTGCGTCGGGCTGAACTACCGTGACCACGCCGCCGAGACCGGCGCCGCGATCCCGCCCCGCCCCGTGGTGTTCATGAAGGACCCGGGCACGGTCGTCGGCCCCTACGACGAGGTGCTGATCCCCCGCGGCTCGGTCAAGACCGACTGGGAGGTCGAGCTGGCGGTCGTCATCGGACGGCGGGCCCGCTACCTCGACGGCCCCGAGGCCGCGCGGGCCGTGATCGCGGGCTATGCGATCAGTCATGACGTCTCGGAGCGCGAGTTCCAGCTTGAGTACTCGCCGCAGTGGGACCTGGGCAAGTCCTGCGAGACCTTCAACCCGCTCGGGCCGTGGCTGGTCTCCGCCGACGAGGTCGGCGACCCGCAGGACCTCGGCCTGCACCTGAGCGTCAACGGGGTGAAGCGGCAGGACGGCCACACCGGCGACATGATCTTCTCCGTCGACCACATCGTGGCGTACCTGAGCCAGTACATGGTCCTGGAGCCGGGTGACGTGATCAACACCGGTACGCCCGCGGGCGTGGCTCTGGGGCTTCCCGGCACTCCTTTCCTGCGCCCCGGCGACACCGTCGAGCTTTCTGTCGACGGCCTCGGCAGCCAGCGCCAGACCTTCGCCCAAGCGTGAAAGGCAGCACCACCTTGACTACCACCTCCGCCCGGATCACCGCCGTCGACACCTACGACGTCCGCTTCCCCACCTCGCGGGAACTGGACGGCTCCGACGCGATGAACCCGGATCCCGACTACTCCGCCGCCTATGTCGTGCTGCGCACGGACGCCGCCGACGGGCACGAGGGCCACGGTTTCACCTTCACCATCGGACGCGGCAATGATGTTCAGGTCGCCGCGATCGGCGCCCTGCGGCCCCACCTCTTGGGCCGTTCCGTGGAGGAGCTGTGCGCCGACCCCGGCTCGGTCAACCGCGACCTGATCGGGGACAGCCAGCTGCGCTGGCTGGGTCCCGAGAAGGGCGTGATGCACATGGCCATCGGCGCGGTCGTCAACGCCGTGTGGGACCTGGCCGCCAAGCGCGCCGGGCAGCCGCTGTGGCGGCTGCTCGCCCACGCCGACCCCGAGTGGCTGGTCTCTCAGGTCGACTTCCGCTACATCGCCGATGCCCTCACCCCTGAGGACGCCCTCCAACTGCTGCGCGAGGGCCGCACCGGGCTCGCGGAGCGCGAGGCCGTCCTGCTGGAGCGCGGCTACCCCGGCTACACCACCTCTCCGGGCTGGCTCGGCTACTCCGACGAGAAGCTCACCCGGCTGGCCAAGCAGGCCGTCGCCGACGGCTTCACCCAGATCAAGCTCAAGGTCGGCGCCGACCTCGCCGACGACGTCCGCCGCATGCGCACCGCCCGCGCCGCCGTCGGCGAGGAGATCCGCATCGCCATCGACGCCAACCAGCGCTGGAACATCGGTGAGGCGGTCGAGTGGACCAAGGCGCTCGCCGAGTTCGACCCGTACTGGATCGAGGAGCCCACCAGCCCCGACGACATCCTCGGCCACGCCGCCGTCCGCCGGGGCGTCGCCCCCGTGAAGGTCGCCACCGGCGAACACGTGCAGAACCGCATCGTCTTCAAGCAGCTCCTCCAGGCCGACGCCATCGACGTGCTCCAGATCGACGCGGCCCGGGTCGGCGGCGTCAACGAGAACCTCGCGATCCTGCTGCTCGCCGCCCAGTTCGGGGTGCCGGTGTGCCCGCACGCCGGCGGAGTGGGCTTGTGCGAGCTGGTGCAGCACCTGTCGATGTTCGACTACCTGGCGCTGACCGGCACCACCGAGAACCGCGTCATCGAGTTCGTCGACCACCTTCATGAGCACTTCACGGCGCCCGTGGTGATGCGCGACGGCCACTACACCGCACCGCTGACCCCGGGCTTCTCCGCCACCATGCACCCCGAGTCCCTCGCTGAATACCGTTACCCGGACGGCACCTTCTGGGTCGCCGACCTCGCTGGACGGGAGGAGGTGGCATGACCGGTCTGCCAGGCCTCAGGGCCGTCGTCACCGGGGGCGCCTCCGGCATCGGGCTGGCCACGGCCCACGCACTCGCGGCGCAGGGCGCGGCAGTCGCCGTGCTCGACCTCGATCCGGCCGGCGTCGGCGAACCGCTGCTCGGCCTCCAGGCCGACGTCAGCGACGACGCCTCCGTGCGCTCCGCCGTGGAACAGGCTGCCGAGCGGCTCGGCGGCCTGGACATCCTCGTGAACAACGCGGGCATCGGCGCGGTGGGCACCATCGAGGACAACCCGGACGAACAGTGGCACCGGGTGATGGACGTCAACGTCCTCGGCATCATGCGCACTACGCGCGCCGCCCTGCCCCACCTGCGCCGTTCCGTGCACGCGGCGGTCGTCAACACGTGCTCGATCGGCGCCACCGCGGGCCTGCCTCAGCGTGCCCTGTACTGCGCCAGCAAGGGTGCGGTCCTCTCACTGACGCTCGCCATGGCCGCCGACCACGTCCGCGAGGGCATCCGCGTAAACTGCGTCAACCCCGGGACCGCCGACACACCATGGGTCTCCCGGCTGCTGGACGCGGCCGACGATCCCGAGGCCGAGCGCGCGGCCCTCAATGCCCGCCAGCCCCTGGGACGCCTGGTCACCGCCGACGAGGTCGCCGCCGCCATCGTCTACCTGGCGAGTCCGGCCGCGGCGTCCGTCACCGGCACCGCGCTCGCGGTGGACGGCGGCATGCAGGGACTGCGGCTGCGCCCGGTGGACCGGTCGTGAGGACCGCCATGCTGGGCGGCAGCACGGTACCGGTCTCGGAACTGGCGCTGGGCTGTGCCGCCCTCGGCAACCTCTTCCACCCGGTCACCGACGAGGCCGCCCACGCCACGGTGGAGGCGGCCTGGGACGCCGGCATCCGCACCTTCGACACCGCGCCCCACTACGGTCTCGGCCTGTCGGAACGGCGGCTCGGCGCCGCGTTGCGCCACCGCCCACGTGACACCTACACCCTCTCCACCAAGGTCGGCCGGCTTCTCGTGCCGAATCCGGAGGGCGGCGCCGGCGACGACCTGGCCCACGGCTTCGCCGTCCCGGCCGCCCATCGCAGGGTCTGGGACTTCAGCGCCGAGGGAGTCCTGCGCTCGCTGGAGGCCAGCCTGGAACGCCTAGGTCTCGACCGCGTCGACGTAGCCCTGCTGCACGACCCCGACGACCACGCCGACCAGGCGTTGCGCGAGGCGTACCCGGCGCTGGAGCGGCTGCGCGCCGAAGGCGTGATCGGAGCGATCGGCGTCGGGATGAACCAGTCCGCCCTGCCCGCCCGGTTCCTGCGCGAGACCGACATCGACGTGGTTCTGCTGGCCGGCCGCTACACGCTCCTGGAACAGGACTCGCTCACCGAACTGCTCCCGGAGGCAGCCGCCCGTGGCCGGAGCGTGGTCATCGGCGGGGTGTTCAACTCCGGGCTGCTGACGGCCCCCCGGCCCGGCGCCACGTACGACTACGCACCTGCTCCGCAGCCGGTCCTCGACCGGGCGCTGCGGCTCCTCGCGGCCTGCGAACGCCACGGCGTGCCGCTGCGGGCCGCCGCACTGCGCTTCCCGTTCGGCCATCCCGCGGTCGCGAGCGTCCTGACCGGTGCGCGCTCCCCCCAGGAGGTGCGCGACACGGTGGAGCAGCTGCGGCGCCCCATCCCGCACGCCCTGTGGGACGAACTGCGTGCCGAGGGACTGCTGAACCCGGACACCCCCGTCCCCGTAGCCACGCCGATCGGGGAAGCCGTGCCGTCGAAGGAGCCGTCATGAGGGTCGCCCTGCACACCAAGGTCCGCGCCGACCGCATCGAGGAGTACGAGGCCGCGCACCGGGAGGTGCCCGAGGAACTCACCGCCGCGATCCGCGCCGCTGGGGTGCGGGAATGGGCGATCTGGCGCAGCGGTACGGACCTGTTCCATGTGCTGGAGGTCGAGGACTACCAGGCGATGATCGCCGAACTCGACAAGATGCCCGTCAACATCGCCTGGCAGGCCCGGATGGCCGACCTGCTCGACGTCGTCCACGACTACTCCGCGCAGGGCGCGGACGCCTCGCTCCCGGTGGTGTGGGAACTGTGACCGGACCGGAGACCGTGCCCGGCATCGTGGACGCCCACCACCATGTGTGGGACCTGTCCGTCCGCGGCCAGGACTTGATCAGCGGAGACGAACTCGCCCCGCTGCGACGCGACTTCACCCTCGCCGACCTGGCGCCGGAGGTCCGCGCGACCGGTGTCACCGCCACCGTGCCGGCGCAGACGATCACCGGGCCGGAGGAGACTCGGGGGTTCCTGCAAACCGCTCTGCGTCCGCAGCGGTAAGGCCCTCGACAACACGACCAAGATCGGCTGAACACCCCGGGGTGGCGCGCCCTGGGCCCGCCACCCCGGCTCACACGGCACCAACGCGATAGTCGTCCCACCCGTCCCAGCTGACCCTGAGGGTGATCGCCACCCCACTGAAGCGGTGACCTGCGCCCGAAGCAGGCTGTGCTCCCGCCTGAGCCTTGGGTGGGAGCACGGCGGCATCTGGCCGGGGTCGCGTCGGCTGAGGCCCCCGTCACTCAAAAAAATCGGCGGCAACCTTTTCGCCACCCGCGGCCACTGAACAGTGCAACACCGACACGCTCTTCCGAACGGATGACAATGCAAGAGACACGCCAGGCCGCGCGGCAGCGCAGGCACAGACGCCGGCTGATGGTGGGCACCACCGCTGGGCTGCTCGTCACCGGTCTTCTCGTCTGCCTGGTCATGACGATGCAATCCGACCGCAAGGAGGATGCCGGGCGGGCCCGGGCCACGACCGTCGCCGCCCTGGAGGAAACTCCCCCGCCGACACCGCCGGGGCAGAAGCCCTCCACACCCTCTCCGTCCCCCTCCTCCCCGACCCCGTCGGCCAGCGCTACGACCCCGAAGGCTTCACCGACCCCGTCGGCGTCGCCGTCATCGGCCTCCCCGCGGACGGCTCCTGCCATGTCATCCCTGGCCGGACGGATCCGGCCCAAGGGCACCTACCAGGGAGTCGCCACCGTCTACGAGGCCGGGGTCGGGGACGGCGCCTGCTCGTACGGCCCGAGCGCCGACATGATGATCGCGGCGATGAACACCACCGACTACGAGACGTCCGCGGCCTGTGGGGCCTACCTGCTCGTCCGTGCGGCGAACGGCAACTCCGTCACGGTCCGGATCACCAACGAATGCCCTCTGCCCTGTGCGCCGGGGCAACTCGACCTCAGCGAACAGGCCTTCGCCAAACTGGCCCCCATCTCGACGGGCCGGATCGCGATCACCTGGAGCCTGCTGAGCCCCGAGACGTCGGGCACGATCTCGATCCGCTACAAGGACGGGTCCAACCCCTACTGGTGCGGCATTCAGGCGATCGGCCACCGCAACCCGCTCGCTAGGCTCGAGGTCCGCACCGGCGGCGGCTGGCGCCAACTGGCGCGCACCGGCTACAACTACTTCCTCTCCCCCGACGGTAGCGGGTGCGGCGCTGCGATCAGGCTCACGGACATCTACGGAGAACGACTGACCATCAACGGGATCGCTTTGCGGCCGGAGGCGGTGCAGCCGACGGGGGTCCAGTTCGCCCGGCACTGACGCCGCCACCCACAGTGAGCCTTCTCCGAATCAGCCCTTGACCGGGGCAGCTCGACGCGGAGGGGGCGAAACACTGTGGAGCCGGGGGCGCTGTGCGGCCTCCGGGGACCCGCAGGTCGGTGTGGAGGGACCACCAGGCGGGGCCCCGGAGGGTGAGCGTGTGTCACACGGTGCTGCAGGCGGTGCCGTTGAGGCTGAAGTCGGAGGGCTTGGCGGAGGTGCCGCTGGAGGTGCCTTGGAACCCGAAGGCCGCCTGGCCGCCGGCCGCCACCTCTCCGTTGTGGGCCACGTTGCTCGCTGTGACCGCCCCTGACGACCCGGACAGGTTCGCGTTCCAGGCATTGGTGATCCGCTGCCCGGAGGGGAGGGTGAACGCGAGCTTCCAGCCGCTGATGGGAGAGGAGCCGGTGTTGGTGATGGTGACGTCGGCGGTGAAGCCGCCCTGCCAGACGTTCGTCGCGTACGCCACCTTGCAGGCCGTGGAGCCGCCGGGGCCGGGGTCACCGGAGGAGCCCGTGTTGACGGTGGAGGAGAACGAGGTCACGGCAAGGCCCGCGCCGTTCTGCCAGGGCTCGAACCCCGCCTGAACGCTCGTCAGGTACCAGTTGTTCTGCGCGAGGCCCCGGGAGACGGCCTGCCGGGCGAAGTCCATGACGTCGAAGGCCCAACTGCTGATCGCCGACCGTGCGACGAACGACAGCACGTCGTTCGAGCCGTTGTTGCCGGACCACACCTGCCACTCGCGCCCGCCTACGCTGGCGTTGCCGACGGGGGAGCCGATGGGCTGGATGGAGCCGACCTTGTTGAACCAGATCATGATCTCGGTCCGGTTCACGCCGTCGGTGCGGGGCGTGGGGTCGAGCCAGATGTCATACGCGGCGTCGTAGATCGCGTCGCTCACATAGCTGTACGAGATGCTGGAAGGTGCGGTGGAGATGGTGCTGAGCCGAGCGGGAAGCTTGGTGCCGGGCGAGCAGTTGGTGTAGTGGCAGCCGTTGTAGACGGACGGGTACGACTTCGGAGCGCCGTTCGTGGGGACGGATCCGTCGGCCTGGGTGATCCTGAACCCCGAGTCGGTGACGGCGATGCACTGGGTGGCATTGGTGCCCCAGCGGTTGTTCTGGACCACGTAGCGGCCCTGGATGGTCGTCGAATCGAAGGGCTGACAGATCGTGGTGTCGGCCTGCGCCACTGACGCTGTGGTCAGAAGCGTGGCGAGCGAGATGAGCGAGGTGAGCAGCGCGCCGAGCAGGCCACGCGCGCTGTGGGCATGGTGCGGTGAAGGACGCATGCGGATCCTCTTCAGGGGGATGGGCATCAGAGGAAGTGCTCCCGCGCCACCTTGTGCATGGGAGCGCTCCCAATCCTGGGTTCGGCAGGGACTGTAGGGATGGTTCAGGTCCATGACAAGGCTGTCGACGAGAACCTGTCGAAACGATTTCGGATACGCAGGTCAGGCACGGGCACCGAGACGCAGAGCGCCGGCACCGGGGGCGCTCCCTGGACAGGTTTGCGCGCGCCGACGCCGGGAGCGCTCCCGGCAGGTTCGCCGACGAAGGTCAGGTCGACTCGCGTACCACCAGCTCCGTACGGAGGATGACGTGACGCCAGGCCACGGCGCCCTCCTCCATCTCCTCCAGGAGCAGTCGGATCATGGCTCGCCCGATCTCCTCGATCGGCTGCCGTACCGTCGTCAGCCGCGGTTCGGTCCGCTGGGCCAGCGTGAAGTCGTCGAAGCCGATCACGGCGACATCCTCGGGCACACGGCGTCCGGCCGCCCGCAGGGCCTCCAGAGCCCCCGCGGCTGTGGTGTCCGACGCGGCGAGGACCCCGTCGATGTCCGGATGCCGTTCGATGAGCTCGGCCATGGCGCGGCGTCCGCTCTCCGCCGTGAAGTCGCTTTCGGCGACACGGGTCTGCTCGCCCTCCAGTCCCGCCTGCGCCAGGGCCTCTTCGTAGCCGCGCAGCCGGCACTGGGCGGCGTACAGGTCGAGCGGCCCGGTGATGGTCGCTATCACTCTGCGGCCCTGTCTCAGCAGGTGGGAGACGGCGCTGCGGGCTCCGCCGATGTTGTCCGCGTCGACGTAGCTGACGTACTCCTCCCCAGAGCGGCGCCCCAGCATCACGGTGGGCAACCGGGCTTCGGCGAGCATGTCCGGAAGCGGATCACCGGCGTGCACGGACATCAGCAGGACGCCGTCGACCCGACCGCCGCGCGCGTACTCGAGGAAGCGCTGCCGCTCGGCGTCCGAGCGGACCAAGGTCAGCAGCAGTTGGATGCCGGTGTCGGTCAGCGCGTCTCCGAGCGAGCGGACGATCTCGGAGAAAAAGGGCTCGGCGAACTGCCGCCAGTCCGGCTCCGTCATGACCAGGGCGACGGCGTCGGCCCGCCGCCCGGCCAGGGAACGGGCCGCGAGATTGGGCACGTAACCCAACTCCTCGATGGCCCGCTGTACGGCCCGACGCGTCGAATCCTTCACGCCTGCCGCGTTGTTGATGACGCGGGAGACCGTGCCCCGTCCCACCCGCGCGTGGGCGGCCACCTCCTCCAGCGTCGGTGTCCCCGGGCGTCGTCTGCCCATGACCACCTCCCCCCAAGAGATCACCGATCTTACCGGCCGGAGGAGATCGAGGGCATGACTTCGCCAGTGGCCTGGTTATAGGCGGTCGCCCTGCGCCCAGAGATTGGGAGCGCTCCCGTCTGCTTGGTCGTGCTGGAATCGCGCGCGAGGGCCGGGCGGCCCCCTGGTGCGGGTGGCGGCCGCCGGGCCGGGTGACCCCGTCGCCCGGTGACGGGTCGCGTACGCGGAGCGCCGGCGTGGGCTGCTCCAGGAGGTCCGCGTACGAGCCCATGGCCAGGGCGATGTCCGCCTGGGCCAGAACCGGTGGTAGGTGAAGACGGGCGCGGCGCCGCCCTTGAGGTAGGCCTCGATCTTCGAAGTGCGGGTCGTTCTTGTAGAAGGACCGTATCGAGGAGAACGTCGAGGACGCGTCGATGCTCTCGCCGTTCGGCATCCTGCCGCTCCAGCCGCTTTACGCGGCCGCCACGCCGACGTCGTTGGTGTAGTCGGCGACGGTGACGTAAGTCCGCTGTGGCACCGGGACTTGACGCGTTCCAGGTGTCGGGCTGGCCCGACCACTGGAGCGTGGAGGGAATCTGGCAGGTGCCGTCCGGGTTGATCGTGGTCTTGGACAGCGCCCACTTGACCCACTTGTCGAGGACCGCCTTCGCGGCGGCGTTCCCCGTCTGCTGGTAGTACTCGGCGACCCGCTCCATCGACCACGCCTGGAAGCCGAACCACTCTTGTGGGAGCGCTCCCATCGTGGAGGTGAAGGCGGGTGAAGGGCCGACCGAGGCTCCGGCCGCCGGCATCGACGCCTACGTGTGGGTCAAGCCGCCGGGGGAGTCGGACGGCAACAGCGCCGCCGTCCCCAACGACGAGGGCAAAGGCTTCGACCGGATGTGTGACCCGACCTACGGCGGCAACCCCCGCAACGGCAACGCCCCACTGCTCCACACGCCGCCCAGGTCGATGGTGATGGACTGCGGCAGCGACAGGCTCCAGGTCGACCAGCAGGTCTCGTAGCCCTTGTCGCTGAGTCCGTCGATGGCGTTGAACGGGCCCTCGCCGGTGTGGAAGCCGGTGGCGTACGCGTTGACCGGTGTGACGGGGTGTTCGGCGCGCAGCATCTGGGTGGGCAGCGGTGGCCTGGCGGTGTCGGGGCTCCAGGCCGCGCTGACCTCGGCGAGCCGGTTGACGATGTTGGTGTCCAGCAGGCCGTTGCGGTTGGGCGGGCAGTCGAGGATGAACGAGATGTACTTCGGTTCCAGGTCGGCCAGGTGCGAGAGGATCGCGTCCTTGCTCATGAGGCCCTCGGTCGGGGTGGTGGGGTGCCAGAACCAGCCGTTGCTGATGGTCTGTCCCTGCATTCCTGCGTAGGTGTTGCCCGTCGGCGCCGTGACGCCCAGCAGCTCCTCGAAGAAGATCGCGTCGCTGAGGAAGGGCTCCGACAGCCCGCCGATGTCGAGCATGACGCAGTCCGGTGCAGCTCCTTCACGAGTGAGCGGATGCTCTGGCAGGAGACGGCCTGCTGCCCCATCTGCCATGCGTAACCATCAGTCATGAACGTGTCGATGGCGCCGTAGTTGGTGAGCAGCTCGCGGATCTGGCCGAGGATGAAGGTCATGTGGCTGGGCTGGATGGCATCGGTGATGTCGAGCCCGGACACCTTGTGCCGGCTCTCCCATGCCTCGACGCCGAAGGTGCGGTCCCAGACCGAGAAGTACGACCCGACCTTCAGCCCTTTCGCCCGGAAGGCGTCGCAGTGCGCCTGGACGACGTCGTGCTTGTAGGAGCTGTTCGCGACGTTCTGGGTGCCGTAGGCGCTCGGCCACAGGGCGAAACCGTCATGGTGCTTGGTGGTCAGGATGCCGTAACCCATCTTGGCGGCAACCGCCGCGTCAGCCCACTGCGCGCAGTTGACGCTCGGGGGAGCGAAGAGAGTGGGGCTCTGGTTCGGTGCCGCCCATTCCTGGTTGGTGAACGTGCCCAGACTGAAGTGGTTGAACATGCCGAACCGCAGGTCGACCATCTTGC
Organism: Streptomyces sp. NPDC043427; assembly: GCF_056436655.1. Lineage (NCBI taxonomy): Bacteria > Bacillati > Actinomycetota > Actinomycetes > Kitasatosporales > Streptomycetaceae > Streptomyces > Streptomyces sp. NPDC043427. The sequence goes on from NZ_JBWKCC010000005.1 coordinate 225,555, forward strand.
TCAGGTTGGTCTGCGTGTCTGCGGCGGCAGCCTGCGACAGCAGGCCGGAGAAGCCGGGGACGATCGGCAGCGCGGTCGCGGCGGTCGCCGCACCCGCGGCACCGAGAAACGTACGGCGAGACAGTCTTGCCGTTGGAGCCCGAGTCCGCGGTGGTGAAGCCGACCGGGCTGGTCAGGGAGTACGTGCCCCCGCGCAGGTTCACGACGATGTCCCCGGACATGCCCGAGTTCACCGCGCGCACCGCGTCGCGAGCCTTTGCGATCGTCTTGAACGCCGCTGATGTACTGGTTCCCGAATTGCTGTCACTGCCGTTGGCGGGGTCCACGTAGAAGTTGGTGTCGGCCGCGTGCGCCGCTTGTGCTGGCAGGATGACGGCTGTTGCCACCAGCAGTGTTTGCAGCAGTCCCACGATGAGCCGTGCGGGTCTCATGCTGTTGTTCTCGTTACCTTGTTGCGCAGCGCGTCGCCGGAGAGCTCCCTACGCCGCCTGCCTCCTAGTACTCCAGTCTCATTTCGCGATCTTGTCGCGGACCCGGCTGGGAACGGGTACGGCCACCGCGTGATCATCGGGGGTTGGGTGGACTCCTGAAGATCGTGCGGTGGCCGCAGGCCAAAGCGTAGACACTGTCCGCTGGTGGGCGATGTTCGAGCAGGTCATGGCCCGGATCGCGGGCCGTTCCTGCGGGTGGAACCCAGGGCTGCGGCCCGCGCCTACCTGCTCGAACAGCCATTCCTCCCCGAAAGGATCAAGAGCTCTCGCGAGTGCCCGACCGGCACGCCCGTCCCCGACATCGCTCGACCTGACACCTGCGCAGATCCGGATCGTCCAGCAGGTCGCGGAGGGCGAGAGCAGCCCTCGAACGTGGTAGCCGGCGGCCAGAGCTGCCCCATCCGGTTCCGGTGCGTGGGCTGCGACCACTTTCGCACGGACGTCTCCTACCTGCCCGACCTCCAGGCATACCTGGCCGACCTGCTGCGAAGCCGGGAGAGGCTGATGTCGACGTTCGCCGCGGACGACTGGGCGCGCAGCGAGGCGATGCCCTCGCAGGAGGAGATCCGCCGGGTGCGCCGACTGATCGACCGCGTCAAGGCCGATCTCGGCGGCCTCACGCCGGAGGAGCAGGCGCAGATCAGCGAGGCCGTCGCTGTCGTCCGCCGCAGCCGGACGACGATGCTCGGCATGCCGCGCATCGGCCTGCCCGTGTCCGACGTCCACAGCGTGGGGTCCGCATGAGCGCGGCCATGGCCGACGGCCGCCGCGCCGACAGTGAGCGTCGCCGCCGGCGGGTAAAGACCGCCCTCCAGAAAGCTGTTGCCGACGGGACAACGGTCAGCGTGAGCGGCATCGCCCGGCATGCTGGCATCGACCGCACCTTCCTCTACCGCACCGCGACCTGCTCGCGCTGATCCACGCGGCCGAACGCGAACCGCACGGATCGCCGTCTTCGGCTGGCCCGCCTGTCAGCCTGGCGTCGCTCCAAGCCGACCTTGCCAACTCCCATGCTCGCAACACCCGGCTCGTCACACAGATCTGGCGCCTGGAGCGGCGCCTGTCGGAGCTCATGGGCGAGCAGACCTGGCGCGAATCGGGACTGGGCGCGCTCGCCGACCATGAAGAACTCCAGCGCCAAGTCGTGCACCTAGTGTCCCGTGACCCGGTTCATGTCAGTTCGCGTTTGACGAGTTTCCTCACCTTCGTCTGGACGAGGCGGACCTTGGCGAGGATCTCGGTGGCGGTGGCGGTCCACGTGAAGGGTTTCGCGTTCACGTTCCAGGAGTCGATGTAGTCGCGGATCTGCTTGATCAGGACATGGACGCTGGAGAACGTCCCGCGGCGGATGGACTGCCGGGTGATGATCCCGAACCAGATCTCGATCTGGTTCAGCCAGGAGGAGCCGACGGGGGTGAAGTGGAAGTGCACGTGGGGATTCTTCGCCAGCCATGCCTTCACCTCCGGAGTGGTGTGCGTGGAGAGATTGTCCAGGACGACGTGGATCTCCTTTCCGGCATGCGGCTTCACCGCCTTCTTCAGAAAAGCCAGGAAGTTCGCCGCGTTCCGGCTCGGCTTGCACTCGCCGATCACTTCGCCGGTGGCGGTGTTCAGGGCGGCGAACAGGTTCGTGGTGCCGTGCCGGATGTAGTCGTGGGTGCGCTTCTCCGTGGCGGCGAAGGTCACCGGCAGGACCGGCTGGGTCCGGTCCAGCGCCTGGATCTGCGTCTTCTCGTCGACCGACAGGACCACCGCGCCACCGGGCGGGTCGAGGTACAGCCCGACGATGTCGGCGACCTTCTCCGCGAACGCCGGATCCTTCGAGAGTTTGAAGGTGCCCGTCCGGAAGGGCTTCAGGTTCTCCTCGCGCCACACGCGGGCGACGTAGTGGAAGGAGATCTTGATGCCCTCGGTCCGCTTCAGATACGCGGCGAGCGTGCGCGTCGACCAGTGCGTCAGGCCCGTTTCCGCGGGCGGTGTCATTCTGGTCAGCGCGATCACCCGGCCACGCGTCCGCGGCGGCACCTGTGCCTTCCCGCCGCCGCGCTCCGCTGCACGATCCCGGAGAAGCGCGACCAGGTCGCCAACCGCAAGAAACGCGGTTCGCACGGTGGCCGGCCGCCGAAGTTCGACAAGACCGAAGTGGAAGGCGCCGCGAATGGCAGCGATCGCGGACCTGGCGCTGAGCGGTTGTTCGCGCTCGTCGTGCCCTTCCTCGGCCGCCCGCTGAGTCGGCCCGCCGGCTGGTCACTGATCCGCACACGCCGGACGCGCGCAGGGAGGGGGCGTCATCCTGGCGCCGGCACCCGTCCTGGGGTGCCGCCAGTGCAGCTCCGCCCGGGGTCCTGCGCGCTCAGCGGGTCAGCGGCGAAGGCCTCGAAGGACGATGTCCTGGGTGATCTCGGACGATCGTCGTCCTTCTTCCCGGTGCACCTTGATGCAAGCGATCGCGAGCTGGAGTACCTGGGTGGCGGTGATGTCGTCCCGCAGCGCGCCCGATCGTGCTGCGCGGATGAGCGTGCGGTCGAGGACGCGTCGGATGTCCGCTGCCCCGATCTGGTGGAGCGCGGCGGTGACCTCCCAGCCACCCAGCCCGTCGAGTGCGTCGCCGAGGCCCCGGTGCGCTGCGGCTGCTTCGACCATCGAGTGGAACACCTCGTGCAGGGCCGCCATGGGCTCGAGCCGGTCGGCCCGGTCGGCCCGCGCGATGACCTCGACGATGGGGTCGGCGAGGGCGGCCTGGATGAGCTCGGTCTTGGTCTCGAAGTGTCGCCCCACGGTCCCCGTCCCCACCCCGGCGGCTCGGGCGACGTCTGCGACCGACACGGACAGCCCGTCAGCGGCGAAGAGTGCGGCTGCTGCGGTCACGATGCGCTGACGGTTCCGGACGGCGTCCGACCGTCGGCTCCGTGGAGCTGGTGCTGGATCGGTGGATGTCACGGGACTCCTTCCTAAACGGGATCGCCATCCCGTATCGTATCGAGAAGCGGGATGAGAATCCCGTTTCATTCGCTGCAAGGAGAGTAAGCGGTGCACGTCGTGGACGTCGACCGGTGTCGACCGCTGACCTCGTCCGACCCTTTTCCCAGGAGAACTGATCATGCTCGCTGCCGTGTACGAGGCCTACGGGCCGCCGGAGGTCGTCCGTGTCGCCGAGGTGCCGAAGCCGTCCCTCGGTTCGAGTGAGGTATTGGTGCGGGTGGTCGCAGCCGCTGTGACGCGTGGCGACACCCTCCAACGTGCGGCCGACTTCCCGCCGGGCACGGGGGCCGGTGGACGCCTCGCGCTCGGCGTCCGCCGCCCCCGTCGCAAGATCCTGGGGTGCGTGTTCGCCGGCGAGGTGGTCGGCGTCGGTGCGCAGGTCACCGACGTCTCCGTCGGTGACAGGGTGTGCGGCGTCAAGGGCATGGAGGCCGGCACCCACGCGCAGTACGTGGTGGCGCGGGCGTCGGCATGCGTGCCCATCCCCTCCGACGTGTCGATGCGGCAGGCTGCGGCGACGCTGTTCGGGGGGACCACCGCCGTCTACTTCCTCGAGCGCGGCGGGATCGCGGCAGGCGCGCGGGTCCTGGTCAACGGAGCCTCGGGGGAGATCGGCTTGATGGCGACCCAGATCGCTCGCGCTCGTGGTGCGTACGTCACCGGCGTCGCGAGTGCCGCGAACGCCGCGCTCGTGCGACGACTCGGTGCCAACGCTGTGGTCGACCACACCCGTGAGCCCCTGAGTGCTCACACGGAGAGGTACGACCTCGTCCTCGACACGGTGGGGAACCTCGGTGCGAGCGACGCGGACCGCTTGCTCACGAGCGGCGGCAAGCTGGTGCTTCTGCGTGCGTCGTTGGGGCAGATGCTCAGCCCCCGCCGTGCCCTGGTGACCGGGTCCTCCTTGGGGCGCAGCGACGGCGCCGCGGACCTCCTCCGTGGAGTGGCCGACGGATCGATCGAGCCGATCATCGACAGCACGATGCCCCTGGAAGACGTCGTCTCCGCCCACCGGCGAGTGGATTCACGGCACAAGGTGGGCAGCGTGCTTCTCGACATGGGCAAGGCCGCGGCCTGACGTCGTCGTGGCGTCACCTCAAGGAGGACGAAGCAGCGTTCATGTACAACGGTTCGCCACGATCTCGACGAATGGCTGACCGCGTAACGGCGACCACATGTGCCGACCAGACAGCCAACGACACGGGCGAACAGACGAGACAGGTGAGGAAGGTGAGTGGGATGACTGAGACCGCAACGGCGCGGCGTAGTTGGATCACACCCGAGCGTGAGGCCGAACTGTACATGGCCGTGCTCGACCTGCTCCGCGAGGTCGGCTACGACGCCCTCACCATGGACGCCGTCGCCGCCCGCACCCGCTCCAGCAAAGCCACGCTCTACCGCCAGTGGGGCGGCAAGGCCGAGCTGGTCGCCAAGGCCGTACGGCACGACAAGCCCGGGGCCGGCCTCGCCGAGATCGACACCGGGTCGCTCAGGGGAGACCTGCACGCCCTCACCCTGTGTTCGGACGACGCCAAGATGGAGCAGAACTCTGCGCTGATGCGGGGCTTGGCCATGGCGATCCACGGCAATCGGGATCTCCTGAAGGCGTTCCGTGAACATCTCATCGAGCCGGAGACGGCGGAGTTCCGCCGCCTGGTGCAGCGGGCGATCGACCGGGGCGAGGTCGCCGCGGACAACCCGGCGATCGAGTTCATGATCCACATGATGATCGGCTGGTTCGCCGCCCGCACGATGATCGACGAGAAGCCGCCGACGCAGGCCTCCCTCCTCTCGTACATCGACGCCCTGGTCCTCCCGGCCCTCGGCGTCCAGTAAATCCCCGTACCCGTCCATCCCCGTAGTCCTCCACGCACCTGACGTCACTGCTCACGCCGTCGGGCCGATCACCCCTGCCACCCACCGGGCTGATCACCCTGCCCAGGGCCTGCGCCGGAGCACAGACCCTCCACCCCACGACCTGACCGGGAGTACGCCAACGTGGCCACTTTCCTGTACAAACTCGGCCGACTCGCCTTCAGGCGACGCCATTTCGTCGCCCTGATATGGGTGGCCCTGCTGACGCTCGCGGGCGTCGCCGCGGCCAACGCGCCCGCTGCCGGATCCTCTTCGTTCTCGATCCCCGGCACCGAGGCGCAGAAAGCTTTCGACCTGCTGGATCAGCGTTTCCCCGGCGGCAGCGCCGACGGCGCGACCGGCCGCATCGTCTTCAAGGCGCCCGAGGGCCAGAAGATGACGGATGCCGCCAACAAGGCGACGGTCGCGAAGACCGTGGCCGCGCTCGGCGACGACTCCGAGGTCGTCTCCGTCACCGACCCCTACACGACCAACGCCGTCAGCAAGGACGGCACGGTCGCCTACACCTCCGTGACCTACGACGCCCCCTCCAGGGAGCTCAAGGACTCCACCCGGGAAGAGCTGGAGGCGGCCGGGGACGAGGCCCGGGACGCGGGGCTGACCGTCGAGGTCGGCGGCGACGCGCTGCAGGCCGAGTCCGAACCGCCGGCGGCCGGTGAGATCGTCGGCCTCGCCATCGCCGCCGTCGTCCTGGTCATGACCCTGGGCTCCCTGATCGCGGCCGGGCTCCCGCTGCTGACCGCGATCATCGGCGTCGGCATCGGCGTCTCCACCATCACCGCCCTCGCCAAGACGCTCGACCTCGGCGACACGACGTCCACCCTCTCCTCGATGATCGGGCTCGCGGTCGGCATCGACTACGCCCTGTTCATCGTCTCCCGCTACCGGAGCGAACTCGCCCAAGGCCGCGACCGCGAGGAAGCGGCCGGCCGGGCCACCGGCACCGCCGGCTCGGCCGTGGTCTTCGCGGGCCTCACGGTCGTCATCGCGCTGGCCGGACTGTCGGTGATCGGCGTGCCGATGCTGACCAAGATGGGCCTCGCGGCCTCCGGCACGGTCCTCATCGCCGTCCTCATCGCGCTGACCATGATCCCGGCGCTGCTCGGATACACGGGGCGGAGGGTCCGGCCAGAGGGGGAGAAGCGCAAGAAGTCCGTGGAGAAGAAGGCGGACAAGCCGAGCCTCGGCACCCGCTGGGCGAGCTTCGTCATCCGCCGTCCCGTCGCCGTCCTCCTCTTCGGCGTCGTCGGCCTGGGCGTCGCCGCCCTTCCGGTGAGCTCCATGGAGCTGGGTCTGCCCGACGACGGCTCGCAGCCGACGTCCACCACCCAGCGGCGCGCCTACGACCTCCTCTCGGAGGGGTTCGGCCCCGGCTTCAACGGTCCGCTGCTGATCGTCGGCGACGCCCAGGGCAGCGCCGACCCGAAGGCCGCGGCCGCCGAGCTGACCGACAAGATCAAGGGCCTGGACGATGTCGCGACGGTGACGCCCGCGACGTTCAACAAGGCCGGGGACACCTTCACCGTCACCGTGATCCCGGCCTCCAAGCCGTCCTCCACACAGACCGAGGACCTGGTGCACGCCATCCGGGACGACATCGCCTCCGAGGCGGACGCGAAGGTCCTGGTCACCGGCACCACCGCGATGAACATCGACTTCTCGCAGAAGCTCACCGACGCCCTGCTCCCCTATCTGGCGCTGGTGGTCGGCCTGGCCTTCCTGCTGCTGATCGCGGTCTTCCGTTCGATCCTGGTCCCGCTGAAGGCGGCCCTCGGCTTCCTGCTCTCCGTCCTCGCCGCGCTCGGCGCCGTCGTCGCGGTCTTCCAGTGGGGCTGGCTCGGCGGCCTGCTCGGCGTCGAGGAGAGCGGCCCGATCATGTCGATGGTGCCGATCATCATGGTCGGCGTGGTCTTCGGCCTCGCGATGGACTACGAGGTGTTCCTCGTGACCCGCATCAGGGAGGCGTACATCCACGGAGAGTCCCCGAACCAGGCCATCGTCAGCGGGTTCAAGCACAGCGCCCGGGTCGTGTCCGCCGCCGCGGTCATCATGATGGCCGTCTTCGGAGGCTTCATCTCCTCCGGCGATACCGTGATCAAGATGTTCGGCGTCGGGCTCACGGTCGCCGTCTTCTTCGACGCGTTCGTCGTCCGCATGGCGATCGTCCCGGCGGTGCTCACGCTGCTCGGCAAGAAGGCCTGGTGGCTCCCGAAGTGGCTCGACCGCGCCCTGCCGAACGTCGACGTCGAGGGCGAGAGCCTGCGCGCGCACGACCGCCCGAAGGACGGCGACGTGGACGAGGACCGGGAGCTCGTAGGGCTCTGATCCCTCCCCCGATACGAGAAGGGCGCCCCGCTGTCCTTGGGCGCCCTTCTCGTACGCCCGGTCGGGCCGGTGCCCGGAATTCGTTCGGGACGCGTGTATCGGACAGCTAGCTCCGTACTTCGCGGGTGGCTGAATCGGCTGGTTCGGGGCCTGTGAGAGTGTCTGTTGGAGTCGTGGCCGCGTTGGTGGGGTGTGACGAAGTCTTCCCGGTCCCCGCAGCCACGGACGGTGCGTCCGCGCATGGAATGCGTGGTCAGCGCCGTGGTTGAGAAGCTGGTGGTCCCGGGTAAGACGCTGCGACTGGTCGCCAAACCGGTTCACCGGGACCAGCGACGACGCGCACGCCACGGTCTCGCGTCAGCGGCGGGAGCTTGCACGGGCAACCTTGGCGGCGGCGGGCGAGGTCACGGCCTGATTGATCGTGGCGACCCGCTCGGCCCGCCGCCGAGGGGCGCCGGTCCGCATCAGCTGGATGAGCGCTCCCCCCGTCGCGCATTCGTGCGATCGCCGGCGCGGCCATGTGGGTTGAGTCCGAAGAGGACGAGGGTGAGCCAGCGGGTGCGTGCCGTCGGCGGACAGTCGGTGGGTACGGAAGAAAAGAGCAGGTAGATGTCCTCGACGCTGATGTCCGGGTGGAGATCGCCGTCGGACTGGGCAGTGCGGATGAGGTTGGCGAGGGCCATGCCGGCACGGTCCTCGTCGGCCTTGTCGTCGGGGACGGCGCCGAGCGTCTGAGTCGCCGTCTTGATGGCATGGTCGGTCGCCGCGTCCTCGATGAGGCGGGCCAGGAAGCCGGTGAGTTCGTCCCACGCACGCCCTCCCGCCGCGGCGCGCCCACAGGCGGCCTCGATGTCGTCGGCGATCCGCGCGACGAACTCCGCCATGACGGCGGCGACCAGGTCGGTCTTGGTCGGGAAGTGGCGGTACAGGGTGCCCACGGCCACCCCCGCCGCTGCGGCGATCTCGTCCATCCCCACGTCCGGGCCGTGCGCGGTCACCTGCTCACGAGCGGCGGCAAGGATCTTCTTGCGGTTGCGCACAGCATCGGCACGCAGCGTCCGACCTCCGGTCACAGCTTCTCCTCACTCAGTTCCACTTCACGCCTTGCCAAAAGATGAACCATGGTTCACGATGAAGTCGAACCATGGTTCATCTTACTTCCTGACTGACGCAAGGGGAGACACATGACCGAGAAGGTCTGGTTCATGACCGGCTGCTCACGCGGCTTCGGCCGGCTGTGGGCGGAGGCCGCGCTGAAGCGGGGTGACCGGGTCGTCGCCACGGCACGCGACGAGAGCCGGCTCAAGCCGCTGGCCGAGGCGTTCCCCGACACCGCGCTGATCCTGCCGCTGGACGTCACCCGGCGCGGCGCCGTGTTCGACGCCGTGGCCGCCGCCCACGACCACTTCGGGCGACTCGACGTGGTCGTCAACAACGCCGGTTACGCCTTGCGCGGCGCTGTCGAAGAAGTCCGGGAGGCCGATGTCCGGCAGTTGCTGGACACCAACCTGCTCGGGGCCCTGTGGGTGACGCAGGCGGCGCTGCCCATACTGCGCGAGCAGGGAAGCGGCCACGTCGTGTCGGTGTCCAGCATGGCCGGACTGGTCGGCGAGCCGACCCTCGGCCTGTACAACGCCTCCAAGTGGGCACTGGAGGGCATGATGGACGCCTTGTCGCGGGAGGCCGCCCACCTCGGCATCAAGGTGACCATCATCGAACCCGGCCCCTACGCCACCGAGTTCGCCAGCGCCGCTTCCGCCAAGGCCTCCCCCGAGATCCCCGCCTACGACGAGGCTCGCCGAGCCCTGCTCGCGGGCTTCGATCCGGCACACGTCGCCGACCCCGCCGCAACCGCGCCCGCCGTGTTCGCGGCGATCGACGCCACCGAGCCACCGCTGCGACTGGCCCTGGGCAAGGCGGTCCTGCCCAGGGTCCGCAGCCAGTACACCGCACGACTGTCCCTCTGGGACGAATGGGCCGACGTGTCCGCACGCGCCCACGGCAACCTGTAACGAGACAGGAGTAAAACGATCATGAAAGCAGCCGTATACCGCGAGAACGGGTCCCGAGGTGCTCAGCTACGAAGAGGTCGCCGACCCCGTACCCGGCGCCGACGAGGTGCTGATCCGTGTCGAGGCCATCAGCATCGAGGGCGGTGACCTGCTCAACCGGCAGAGGATCCCGCTCCCGCACAGCCCCCACATCGTCGGCTACAGCACCGCGGGCACGGTGATCGCCGTCGGCGAGCACATCACCGGTCTGCGGGTCGGCCAGCGCGTGAGTGCCTTCGGAGAGACCGGCTCGCATGCCGAACTCCGGGTGGTGCGCCCGGATCACTGCTGGGTCTGCCCGACGGTATCGACGCGGCGGCGGCGTGCGTGCCGGTCGCGTTCGGCACCGCCTACGAGGCGCTGTTCGAGCAGGCCGCGGTCACCACGGGCAGCACCGTGCTGGTGCAGGGCGTGGCGGGCGGTGTCGGTTTCGCCGCGGTGCAGCTCGCGGCGAAGGCCGGGGCGCGGGTCATCGGGACGGGGTCGAGCCGGCGGCAACTCGACGCGTTGCGCCGGCTCGGCCTGCACGACGGCATCGACTACACCACCGAAGACGTGCGCAAACGCGTCCTGGACCTCACCGACGGCGTCGGTGTCGACCTGGTCGTCGATCCCGTCGGCGGTCCGATGACCCAGGAGCTGATCCTCGCCACGCGCGAGGGCGGCACGATCGCCTTCCTCGGAGCCTCGGCCGGCCAGCCCCTGATCGACCCGGTCACGCCCGCCATGGGCGACCTCACGATGAAGGGCTTCATGCTCAGCAAGATCTTCCACACGCCTCGCGTGCGCGCCTACCTCGCTGACATCTTCCGCCGGGTCGCCGAGGGCGACCTCGAGGTGCTCGTCGACCGGACCTTCCCGCTCGCCGACGCCGCCGACGCGCACCGCTACGCCGAGCAGCGCGGCCGTCTCGGCCGGGTGGTCATGACGCCGTGACGGCCCCGTCACGCGACAACGACCTCCACAACCCGTGATCAGGAAAGAGAAGACAGCCATGACGCTGCCCATGCAGATTGAATCGCTCCGGGTCTGATGAAGGCTCGATTCCCTGAGAGGATCGAGCCATGGCACGTCCGTCCCCCTACCCTGCTGAGCTTCGTGAGCGCGCGGTGCGCATGGTCGCGGAGATCCGTCCGAACTATCCGACCGAGTGGGCCGCGATGAAGGCGGTCGCTGCGAAGCTGGGCATCGGCGCCGCAGAGACGGTGCGGACATGGGTCCGCAAGTCGCAGGTTGACTCCGGGCAGCGGCCCGGCGTCACCTCCGATGAGGCTGCGGAGATCAAGCGGCTCAAGGCCGAGAACGCCGAACTGCGACGGGCCAACGAGATCCTCAAGGCGGCCTCGGCTTTCTTCGCGGCCGAGCTCGACCGGCCGTCGAAGCGCTCGTAGCGTTCATCGACGCACACCGCCAGGTGTTCGGGGTCGAGCCGATCTGCCGAGTCCTGACCAGTCACGGACTCAAGATCGCAACGAGCACCTACTACGCCGCCAAGAACCGTACCCCCAGCGCACGTGCTGTCCGCGACGCCGAGCTGAAGACGCACATCAGCCGTGTCCACACGGACAACTTCAGCGTCTACGGGGTCCGGAAGGTCTGGAGACTCAGCCGGTCGGCTACTGGTGCGGCCTGACCCATGCGACCGTCACCCGGCACCTGCGTGATGCCATGGCCAAGATCGACGTCACGCAGCCGCAGTACTGGGTACTCAACCGCGTGAACGGCGGTCCCACAGCGCCGAGCCGCGAGGAGGTCGTCGCGCAGCTGACGCACCTTGCCGACGGGCCGCACGAAATCGCCAGGGTCGTCGACCAGTTGCTCCACCGCGAATGGCTCCGGATCGACGACGGGCAGCGCCTGCACCTCACGGATGCCGGGGAGGCCGCCAGAGCGCGGCTCCGTGAGCTGGCGACCGAGGTACGGGCCGTGGTCCACCAGGGCATCAGCGACGAAGAATACGTGGCCGCGCTTAAGGTACTGCGCAAGATGGTGGCCAATGTCGAGGGCGTCGGGGGCGCGTAGTCATCCGTTGTCGTTGCGCGCTCTTGTGACCGCCCGGGCGGGAGCGTGTGCGGCCACCCCGTGATCATCGGAGGCTGTGTGGACTCCTGAAGATCGTGCGGTGGCCGCGGGCCATAGCGTAGACCCTGACCGCTGGCGGGCGATGTTCGACCAGATCATGGCCCGGATCGCGGGGCGGTTCGGGCGGGTGGAACCGAGGGGGACCGCCCGTGCCTGTCTGCTCGGGCTGCTATCGGGTGCCGAGCGGAAGAACTGGTGGCAACTGGCAGAACAAGCCGGTCATGTCCGGCCCGGGCCGATGCAGCGCCTGCTTCGGGAAGCCCGCTGGGACGCCAATGCGATCCGCGACGATGTCCGCGCCTACGCTGCCGAACACCTCGGCGCCGACGGCGGTGTCCTGATCGTGGACGAGACCGGCTTCTTGAAGAAGGGTTCCGCCTCGGCGGGCGTGCAGCGGCAGTACACCGGCACTGCCGGACGCATCGAGAACAGCCAGGTTGGTGTATTCCTCGCCTACGCCACCCGCCGGGGACGGGCGTTGATCGACCGTCGGCTCTACCTGCCCGAGCACTCCTGGTGCACCGACCCCGAGCGTCGCCGGGCCGCCGGAATACCCGACGAGGTGACCTTCGCCACCAAGCCCTGCCTGGCCGGCGAGATGATTGCCGCCGCGCTCGACGGTGGCATCACCGCCTCCTGGGTGACCGGCGACGAAGCCTACGGCCAGGACCCGAAGTTGCGAACAGCCCTGGAGAAACGCGGCATCGGCTACGTCCTGGCGGTCGCCTGCTCGATTCGGGTCCGCATCAACAACGGCCGCACTCCCATCCGCGCGGACACCGTCGCAGGCCGCCTGCCCGCCACTGCCTGGCACCGCCAGAGCACCGGCAACGGTGTGAAAGGCCCGCGCTTTTACGACTGGGCCTGGATCCACATCGGCACCGGCAGCCACCGCCACCTCGTCATCCGCCGTAACCGATCCACCGGCGAACTCGCCTTCTACCTGTGCTGGTCACCCGCCAAAGTACCTCTGTCCGAACTAGTCCGCGTCGCCGGTGTCCGCTGGAGCGTCGAAGAATGCTTCCAGGCCGCCAAGGGCCAAGTCGGACTCGACCACTACCAGGTCAGGCACTGGACCTCATGGCACCGGCACATCACCCTCGCCATGCTTGCCCTGGCCTTCCTGACCGCCGTCGCCGCCGACGCGGCCCCGGACAAGCCCGCCGATCCACACCACCACGTCCAAAGCAATGACCCGATCAAGCTGACCGTCCCGGAGATCCGCCACCTGCTTGCCGCCGTCTTTCCCCTGCCAGCCGTGACTGCGGCCAGGCTGGTGCACTGGTCAACCTGGCGCAGACGTCACCAGGCCACAGCCCGACGCAGCCACTACCGACGAAGATCCGCCGACGGACCTGCTGGGTAAATCACGAAACCGCACTGGAGCACTAGGAGGGACCGTCGGGTCCCGGCTCGCCGAGATGCCAGATCTCGAGGAGGTCCGTCCACTGGGCCCCGGTGCCCCGGCCACGGTTCCTGGCATGGATCGGTGAGCTTCCACCACTGCCGCGTCACCGGGTCGGCCGCGATCGCGGTCATGTCGGCATCGAAGCTCGGTGTCCGCGTACGCAGGCCCAGCCGGAGCGTGAGCCGGATGCAGGTGGAGGCGGGCAGCATGACGGTGAGCAGGCTGTCGTCGATCTTCGATGCTTGGGCGAGACCGTCCTTCGTGGTCGTGCCGGTTCCGCCACAGGCTGATACCGCGGTCAGGATCCCGGTCGCCACACAGGCGGCCGGCAGCGCCGACCGCGTCCTGGGGAACGGTCTCCTGCGATCGGTGCACGGCTTCCTTGTGACCACGAGTGCTCCACTGCGTTGTGGGCGACCTGATCAGAGCGGCGGGGAAGGCGGACGAGGGGGGATTCGGCCTGCGGAAAGAAATTAGGCGCCCTATGGTGAGCCTGGTCAAGGGGATGTACGGGCACAATTTTCGGGAGTTGCGTAGCATTATTGGAGAGTTTGTGGTGGTATTCCGGATTATTGAGTACCCCGACAGGGGTGGAAGGTCGGATTCCCTCGATGCTTTCCTGTAATGAGTACGATTTATCGAGAGGATGGAGGTCTGTAGCATGTCGAGTGGCTGCGCAGCGGATCAGGTGTGCTTCAGCCACATCACCAAGGGAGGCCGGGGATGAGTGACACAGCGGCGGCGACGCCTGGCGGCGCGGAGGGGAACAACGAGTACCGCCCTGGGTATGAACTCGTCGCAGAACGGATCCTCGAGTTCATCGCCGAGTCACGCCTGACCCCTGGTGACCGACTGCCCACCGAGACCGAATTGGCCGGCCGGCTGGGCACCAGCAGAGCCGTGGTCCGCGAAGCCGTGAAGATCCTTTCCGCGCTCGGACGAATCAGGGCGCACAAGGGGCGAGGCCTCTTCGTCGCGGACGACGAGGGCATGTTGACCACGAGCCGTTGGGGAGGTTTCTTCCGGCCCACCGATCTCGATCACATCTTCTCGCTGTTCGAGTTCCGCAGGGTCCAGGAGATGGCGGCCAGCAGTCTGGCGGCGACCCGGGCCACGCCCGCCGAACTGCGGGCCATCGAAGTCGCCGTGGAGACGTGCCGCCACGGCTTCGTCCACGGGCAGGTGGAGGTGTTCGACCAGGCGGACGACGACTTCCATGCCGGGGTCGCGGCGGCCTCGCACAACACCTTCCTCGTCGACGCCGTGCGTGACGCGCGCCGGTTGCAGCGACAGTCCAGCGCGATCGGTATGCATGACGTGCTGAGTGACCATGCCGAGGCCGCGGTCGAGGAGCATGCGGCCATCTACGAGGCCATTCGGGACGGTCGGCCGGAAGCGGCGGCCCAGGCGACCGCCGTGCACCTGGACAAGACACTTGAGGACTACCGTCGTGCAATTCAACGGCGGCTGTTCGGATAGCCGGTTGGTTCAGGCCGCGCGCGCCACGACTCGGCCGCAGTCCCGGGCCTCTGCTTCCGCACACCTGATTACAGGCGTTTTCGCGGCCTCGACTGGGGAGCTGCAGCCGGCGGAACAGGTCGAGGCCGGCCTCGCGCTCGTCGGCCCAGGCATGGCGGCCCCGGAGCGTCTCGCGCTGGCAGTCGTGTGAAGGACTCGGCGCGTGCGTCGTCCGCCGAGCTGCCGACGGCGACGCGGATCCGTCTGTCCAACCTGCGCGGCACCACCGCGCTGTCCGTCGGCGCAGTCGACGTGACCGTCGGGTCCAGCGGTGCCGCTGCGGTACCAGACACCCACCGCACCGTGACCTTCGGCGGATCCGGCAAGGATCCGGGTCAAGCCCCGAACGTCCACAGCAGGTTGGTGCTCTGCTGCCACGTCCACTGCTTGGTCACGGCCCCTGCGGCGACCATGCCGCCGCCGTCGAGGACCAGTCCCGTTTCGCGGTTGGCGATCGAGTACTGGCCTTGGCCGCGGTGGGTGATCCGCCACTGTTGGGTGTTACTGCCGTCCCATGGCTTCTGTCGGGCCGCGTCACCGTTGCTGGTATAGCCCCAGCCGTCGGCGACCATGCCGTTGGTGCGGTTGACGAGCCTGTAGTAGCCGTTGCCGAGTTCGATTGCCTGCCACTGGAGATTGGCGTGGTCGATTGACTCCCACTGCTTCAGGTTCGAGCCGCTGGCGACATTGCCGCCGCTGTCCAGCGCCAGGTGATTCGTGACGTTGGTCAGGCGGAAGTACCTGGCGGGGTCGAACATCACCTTCAGCGAGGCGATGACGTCGTTGTTGCCAGTCACCCGAAGGTCGGGGGTGTTCGAGGTGAACGTCCAGGCGGTGCCGGTGAAGTTGTCGCCGGAATAGCCCGTCACCTGGTAGCCGTCGGGTACCAGGATGGAGGAGGCCGCGGCGGGCCCCAGGCCGGCGGCGGACAGCTGGGAGGAGGTGTAGCTGCCCAGCGGCAGGACGGCGCGGGCACCCTGATAGTTGACGTTCTGGAACACCATCGCGGACACCCTCACGGGCATGCCCTGGACCTCGACGCACACCACGGAGTCGTTGGCGTTCGGCGCGGTGGCCGGCACGGTGACGTTGATCTGGTCCGTGACGGTGTAGGGGAGTGAGACCGAGGGGTTGTTCATCAGATAGACGCGGCTGATCGTGTTGTCGATCGCCGGGATCTGGAGCTGGCCGTTCGTGGGCCAGGTGAAGACGTGGGCGAAGAGCTTGCCGTTCTTCTTGGTGACCTTCCCCCATGCGGGTTCGGTGGCGAACGGGCTGCCGCTGGTGCCGTGAATGCTGTCGCTGTGCGTCGACATCCATGAGGCCAGGCCGTTGAGGATCGTCTGGGTACCGGCAGTGACCGAGCCATCGCCCTTGGGGCCGATGTTCAGCAGGAGGTTGCCGTCCCGGGAGACCACCGTGACGAGCTCCTGGACGACATCCTTGACGGATCTGTACGAGTTCTCCCTCGACGCGTTGTAACCCCAGGCGCCGTTCATGGTGGCGCACCGCTCCCACGGCCGGCCCATCGGCTTGCCGGGTATCCCGAACTCCGCGACCGCGTAGTCGCCGAGACCGTGGTCCCGCTTGACCCGTTCGTTGACGATGAGGTCGGGCTTGCGGGCGATCAGCCAGTTGTAGAGGTCGACGCCGTCCGACGTCAGCCACCAGTCCTCCAGGGTGGGGCTGGAAGGCTCGGCGAACCAGTCGCCGTCGAACCACAGCAGTGCCGGGTCGTAGCGGTCCAGCAGTTCCTGAAGGTGCGCCTTCATGTCGGCGATGTAGGCGGTGCGGGCGGCCTGCGAGGACATCGTGGTGAGACCGCTCTCGTGACGGTCGGTCTGGGAGGGGTGGTTCCAGTCGAGTATCGAGTAGTACAGGCAGAACTTGATGCCACGGCTCTCGCACTCGGTCTTGAGTTGCATGAGCGGGTCCGTCTGGATGCCGCCGAAGTCGCACAAGTTGTACTGCTTGGTGCCGGTGGTGTCGGTGAAGCCCGCGACGTTGGAGTCCCACATCGCGTAGCCCTCATGGTGCTTGGAGGTGATCACGAGGTACTTCATGCCGGCGTTCTTGGCCAGTTCGGCGATGGCGGCGGCGTTGAACGCGGTCGGGTTGAAGTTCTTGGTGACCTGGGTCTGGTAGTCGGACTTGCCCCACTGCTCGCTGTCGAACGCCCATTCCCCATGACCGAGGTGCGAGTAGGACCCGAAGTGGATGAACATCCCGAACCTGGCCTGGTACCACCAGTCCATCTTCGAGGGGACGGTATACGCCTCGGCGGTGGCGGGCCACAGGACCTGCGGCAGTCCGAAGGTCGCGATTCCTCCGGCCAGGGCGGCGGCCTTCATCAGGGAGCGTCTGCTGAGGGGAGCTGAGGACATGGTGCGGCTCCATGTGTGAGGGGGAGGGAAGGCAGGGCGCTACAAGCGGAACGCCGGCCTGGGCACTCTGCTCCGCGTCGTACCAAGAGGAGACATCGGATGGATTTATATGAGTGCGGTGGTGGCCGTGTCTAGAGGTGAGACGAGAATCCCTGGCCTGAAGGACTCTGTGGGGGATTCCCCATGAGGTGGGAGGCGTAGAGGTTCGGCTACACTTGACGAGGCCACGCTATACATCGGATCTTTTGAGGGGTGTTGGCACCGGAACCGTGGCCGCGCTGGCCGGGCCGGAGAGGAAGCTCCGGCGGGCCTCGGTCGCCTCCGTCGCGGGCATACCCGGCGGGAGTGCACCGGCCCAGGGATGAGAGCCGGGGCCCCGGCCGCGCTGTGGGGCCACTCTGTGGTGATCACGTGAATTCGGTGGGGAATGGAGACGCGCTGGTGCCGGCATGGGACGAGACGGCGACGTCGCCGGTCGTCAGGCTCGAGGAACTGAAGCGGCTCGGAACGCCGGGCACGCCGCCGCCGACGCGAGCCGACGGCACCGCACCACCCTCACCGTGAAGAGCCCGGAGTCCGGTTCTGTGTGTCTTCCGACGGGCCCGGACCGGGACGGCAGGTCCGGAACGTCAGGGGCTCCTTCGGGCTTCCTTCAGGTGACTGCGTTGGGCCGGTGTCACGGCACGATGCCGCGGGCTCGTTCCGTCGTTCGTCGTCGGTCGCAGGCATTCGATGAGGTAGTCGCCGGTCTCGGGGTCTGTGGTCACGCCGTGGGTCTCGCTGCGGAATCCGGGGAAGTGGCGGTCGAACGATTCCAGGGCGGTGAGGTAGCGCAGCAGGGGGCCGTCGGGGGCGCCGACGCTCTCGCCGGGCATGAGAACGGGGATGCCGGGAGGGGTGACGGTGACCATGGCGGCGGCCACCTGGCCCGGCGCGTCGGTCAGCCGCACGCGGTGCGTGCCGCCGCGGATCAGCCGTTGATAGCACAGCTGCGGCGGGGCGACGGGTTCCGGCAACTGCCGGAAGGCGGTGTCCAGCAGGTCGACGAGGCGGGCCGAGCGCAGGTGGTCGTGCATGTTCTGGCACAGTTCGCGCAGGGTCCGGCCGGCGTAGCGCCCTGGGTGCTCGGCGACCAGCGCGGGTAGCACGCGGTCGAGGGGGGCGTCCTCGTCGTAGAGTGCCTTGAAGTCCATCAGGGCATCGAGGAGCGTGCCCCACTTGCCCTTGGTGATGCCCATGGAGAACAGCACGAGCGTGGTGTAGCTGTCGGTTTTCTCCACGACGATGTGACGGGTGGCCAGGTAGGCGGTGAGCACCCGTGCCGGGATGCCCCACTCGGCCGTCTCACCGGTCGCGTCGATGCCCGGACAGGTCAGGGTGACTTTGATCGGGTCGAGCATGCAGTAGCCGTCCGTCAGCGCGGGGAACCCGTGCCAGGAGGCGCCGGGCTCCAGGTGCCAGCAGGACGGCTCCGTGCGCAGCAGGTCGGCGGGTGCCTCGTCGAACGGCAGTCGCGCGCCGGTGCCCGGATCGGTGACCGTCTCGGGCTGCCACACGCCGAAGAACCATGGCGGCCGGTCGCCGGCCTCCTCGATACGGCGGCGGATGCGCACCACCTCCTGGCGGAACCGGACTGCCTCGGTCACGGCCTCGTCCAGCAGCCAGCGGCCCTGCGGACCGTCCATCATCGCGGTCGCCACGTCCAGCGAAGCGATCATCGGATAGAGCGGGGAGGTGGTGCCGTGCATCATCAACGCCTCGTTGAACCGGTCGTGTTCGACAGGCGCCCTGGGAGCGGGCCTGACGTGGACCATGGCGCTCTGCGAGAGCGCGGCCAGCAGCTTGTGGGTGGACTGCGTCGCGAAGACCGTCGGCCGGTCCGGGCCGGGGAAGGTGTCCGCGTCCACCGACATGCCGTACCGACCCGCGTAGAGCGGGTGAAAGCGGGCGTACGCGAACCACGCCTCGTCGAAGTGCAGCCGGGGAGTGCTGGGGGCGAACGCCCGCGCCGCCACCGAGGCGTCGTAACACAGGCCGTCGTAGGTCGAGTTGGTGAATACGGCGTACTGGGCGTCCGGCGACACGGCCTGCCCGGTCAGCGGGTTCGCCGCGATGCGGGCCGCGACCGAGTCCGCCGCGAGTTCCGCCGGAGGCAGTGGTCCGGCCAGGCCATAGCCGTTGCGAGTGGGGATCAGATAGACCGGGCGCGCGCCGGACACTACCAGCCCGTGCAGCACCGACTTGTGGCAGTTGCGGTCCACCAGCGCGATCTCGTCGCGGGTGACGCTGAAGTGGCCGACCACGCGGTTGCAGGTGGAGTCCCCGTGCAACACGAAGTAGGTGAGATCGGCGCCGAAGACCCGGGCCGCGTTGCGCTCCGCCTCGCCGATCGGGCCGGTGTGCTCGAACAGCGAGCCGAGTTCCTCGACGGAGATCGACAGGTCGCTGCGCAGCAGCCGTTCCCCGAAGTAGTCGTGGAACGCCCGGCCCGCTGGCGACTTCAGCAGGGCGACACCGCCGGAGTGGGCCGGGGTGTGCCAGGAGTACTCGTGCGCGTCGTCGAAACGGCGCAGCGCCCGGAAGAAGGGTGGCAGGACGGCTTCCCGGTACGTACGGGCGGCGGTGGTGATCCGGCCCGCGATGAAGCCGGGAGTGTCCTCCAGCGGCCACACGTACCCCACGATCAGTTCCGACACCCACAGCGGCAGGTCGCGTACGCCGTCGCCCGTCATGACCAGGAAGACCGGCAGGTCCTGGAACCGCCGGCCGATCGAGCGCAGCACCGCGGCACCCCCCGGCTCGCCGTCCTCACCCCCTCGGCCCGGAAGGTCCCAGGCGACCAGCGCGGCGGTCAGCCCCGCCTCTGTCCGTAAGACCGCTTCGGCGTCGGCCACATCGACCGCCCACCGGACGTCGAACCCCCGCGCTTCGGTCGCCTCACCGATTTCGGCCCATTGCTCCGAACCGACCCCCTCGCCCCGAGGATGCTCCCGCACCGCGACCAGAATCCTGCTGTCCGCCATGAGACCTGCCTTCCCGGCGGCCCGTACCGCCGCCCTGGCCCAGTCTCCGAGAGACCCGCCGGTCACGGAGGCGGGCGGCCGTAAACCACCCGCACGACGGAAAGACGTCGGCCCGTGCTGGTGCGGGGGCATGACAGCGACAAGCTGCGGGTGGGGCCGTGCGCCGGCGGTGCTCGCTCCAAGGCCGCCGCACGGTGGACAGGCCCGAGTGGTGCCTACGTGCGAGTCCGTGCTGGTCCGCTGCTTGTGCGGCGGCACATAAGAAGGCTGCCTCACTCCGGGCCGGCGAGGCGCGCATGGGTGTCCGTCACCACGTCGAGGTACGGGGCCGCGAGTCCTGGTTCGTTCTCGGCGATCGCCCGCCACAGGGGAGCCGCTTCCGCGATGGCGTCTCTCGCCCTGTCCCGTTGGGCGTTCGCGAGCAGCCGGGTCCTGGCGTATGCGTAGAGCGCGAAGGCGAAGTGGTCTTGGTGTGCCGCATGGTGGCGGGCGACCAGTTCGCGGCTCAGGGAAACCGACCGAGCGGTGGCGTCCAGGGCCTCTGTGTGCCGCCCGGCCTCGCTCAGCCGCAGGCCATGATGGGCGAGTGCCCAGACCAGGACCGGTTCGTCGGCCGCGGCTCCGCTCGTCGCCACCTGCTCGGACACGGCCAGTGCCTCCGCGGAGACGCCGAAGGCCTCGTCACGCGCCGACGAGCCGAGTGCCAAGAGGCGGCCGAGGTCGACCAGCATATGGGCCAGCGTTCTGGCGTGGGCGGGATCTGCGCCCGCCAGGTCGCGGGCGATGCTGACGGCCTCTCGGGCGTGCGCCAGGCCCTCGGCCGACCGGCCCCCTTCTACGAGGTGCACGCCCAGGCCGGAGCGGGCCAGGCCGCGGACGACGTCGCGTCCACCGGTGGGGGGCATGGCGTCCGCGACAGCGGCGGCCCGTCGCAGGGTCTCCTCGGCTTCTCGCCGGCCGGCGTTGTGCTGGAGGCAGCCGAGGACCCACAGCGAGTGCGCCAGCGGACCCTCGTAGGCGTCGTCCCGCCGCGCGAGGTCGTCGAGCAGTCCGGCCGCCTCCTCGGAGACGGGCAGCGCCTCGGCACGCCGTCCCGCCTCGATCAGGTACGTCGACAGGCAGGACAGGGCCGGGAGCAACTGGGGGGAAGGCCCGGCGGATCCGTCCCCGGACGGCTGTTGGAGCGCGGTGACGGCTCTGCGCATGACGCGCGCCGCGTCGTCCGGGCGGCCTGCCGCGGAGAGCTGGATGCCGAGCACGAACAGTTCGTCGCCGGACGCCGGAGCGGAGCCGGCGTCCTGCTCCCGCTCCAGCAGGCGGCCACTGAGCTGGATGGACTCCTCCAGCGTGGTCAGTGCTTCGGCCGCCTGCCCGGCCTGGGACTGCATGAGCCAGAGACCGGACAGAGCCCTGGAGAACTCGCGTGCGTACCCGTCCGCGTCCTCCTGTGCGAGACCGCGGCACAGTTCCACCGCTTCGGCCGCCGCGGCCACGGCGTCCTGCGTCCGTCCCATGTCGCTCAGACTGTGCATCCTGGCCAGCAGGGCGCTCGCCAGGGCGGACCGCGACCTGCCGGCCGGATCCGCCGTCACCGGACGGCGACGGATGCGGACCGCTTCGTCCAGCGCTGCCAGGGCCTCGTCAGGTCTCCCGAGGGTGTTGAGCCGGCGGGAGAGGTTGTTCAGAGCGCAGGCGAGGTCGTCGAGCGGGGCGTCGGGGCGCTGCCTGGCGAGCTCGCGGTACAGGCCGACCGACTCCTCGCCGGCCCGCAGGGCGTCCTCCGGGTGCTCGGTCTCCTCCAGCTGGGTGGCCAACGTGTCCAGGCTCATGGCGAGATCCGCCCTGAACGCCCCAGGTTCCGCTGCGAACAGGGGCCGGTAGAGGCCGACCGCCTCCCGGGCGGCCTCCATTGCGTCCGCCGGCCGCCCCGCGTCGTTCAGCCGGTGGGCGTAGGTGTTGAGGGAGTTGGCGAGCCGGTGCCCGAACCCGGCGGGTTCCTGCTCGACCAGGCGCCGGTAGAGGCCGACGGCCTCGGCGGCTCGTGCCAGGGCTTCGTCCGGCCGTTCCGTCTCGGCGAGGTCGATGGCGAGGGAGTGCACGCTGAGCGCGAGGTCGGCGAGGTATGCGCCGGGGCGTTCACCGGCCAGTCGGTACCGGATCTCGACGGCCTCCTCGGTCGCCTCCAGCGCGGCTTTCGGCCTGCCCGCGAGGTGCAGGCAGGTGGAGTGTGTGCCCAGGCTGCGGGCGACGCCGTTGCGAAAGGCGTCGGGGCGATGCTCGGCCAGGGACCTGTAGCAGGTGACGGCCTCCCCGCTCACCGACAGCGCCTCCTCGACGCGTCCGCACTCCATCAGCCAGATGGCCCGGTTGTTCAGGGCGGCGGCAAGTTCCGGCAGGGCGTCGGCGCCGCGTTCCGCGGCCAGGTCACGGCGGATGCCGACTTCCCTGTCCATCGCTGCCAGCGCCGCCTCGGGGCGGCCCAGCTCGCCCTCGGCCTGGGCGAGAGCACTCAGGCCGTGGGCCAAGCCGGACTGGAACTCGTGTGCATCCGGCCGCGCGAGACGCAGTTCACCGTAGATCTCCACGGCTGCCCGGGCGCGTACCAGGGCCTCTTCCCGCTTGCCCAGGGCGCGCGCGGTCAGCGACAGGTTGTGCAGGACGGCGGCAAGGTGTGGCCGGTAGGCCGCCGGATCGTCCTGCGCGAGCCGGCGGTAGAGACTGACGGCCTCGCCGGTGGCCTCGTACGCCTCCCGGGTCCGCCCCACATCACCGAGGCGGCCGGTCAGACGCCGCAGCATCAAGGCCAGGCCGGGCAGACAGGCGGCGTCCTCATGAGCCCGCTTGCGATGGACCTCGACGAGCCGCTCGGTCAGCTTCGCAGCCAGTGGGCCCAGTGCGTGTGTCGGTCGTGGCAGGCGGTCGGCCAGTTCCAGCAGGTCCTCCGGTCTGGCATCCGGCTCGTCGGCCAGCCGGTCCAACGCCGACACCAGCGGCTCCGGCCGCTCGACCTGTGTGGCGACGTCGATGGCAGGCTGCGCCAGCACGTCACGACGGCGCATGCACAGCTCTGTGAGAGGTTCGTCGAGGGCGTCGCGGTGGGCGGGGTGAGCGGCCGCCCGGGCGTAGACGGTGAGCAGTTGGGCGATCTGGGCGTCAGTGAGGCCGTGTGGCTCGCGGGCATCAGCCGTCATGCCGCCGAGCAGGTCCTGCGCCAGGCCGTGGTTCTTGATCAGCCGCTCTCCGACGAAGTACTCGGCCAGCCGGTCCGGCCGCAGGGATCCCCACGCCCTGCCGTCGCGGGGCGGGTAGAGCGCGGCGATCCAGCCAGTGAGGGCTCGGTGGCACGCTCGTCCGCGGTCTCTGAGGTAGGAGATACGGCCCAGCAGGGCTTCCGCCTGGTAGAGGGTCTCGGCGTTGCACAGGAAGGCCGCGGCGAGGGCGTCCTTGCGGGTCTCCTCGTCCTGCTCCATCAGTGGGTGCTGCTGGGCGGCGCTCGCCCAGTACTTGGACTCATGGTCGAGCAGTCGTCTTTCCACGCGCACGGCCTTGCGGCCGACAGCACCCACCGGCTTGGCCGCGGCCCCCGACCGGGTCGAGGCGGCGCGGACGGCCTCGTCCAGGAGGTCCGCCAGAGCGGTCATGTGAAGGGTGAGTGCCGTGTCCAGCCCGGGGCCGCCCAGCCGGTCGGGTCGGCGCCGCACCGCACTGGTCACCGTCGCGGCCACCTTCGGCCATGTGTGGTGCTCCTGCCCGCGCACGGTCGACAGGGCCAGGGCCAGATGCTCCACGGCAGCCCGGTAGGCCTCGGCACGGCCTTCGGGATGCGGTTCCAGCGGTGGCAGCGGGGTTTCGATCATGTCGTCGAGGAGGTCCCGGGTGGCGCTGTTCGCCCGCCGCGCGGGCTGCCACCAGTCGTCGTCGGCGGTGCGGGAGAGCAACAACACCTTGAACGTGGGGACCGCGTGGGCCACGATCATGGTGAGCAGGGCGGTCAGCTGCTCGACACGTGTCTCGGCGTAGTCGAGCACCACCAGCAGCGGAACAGCCGTGTCGCCGAGCGCTGCTACGTCCTCGGCCTTCGCGTCGCTCTTCAGCCACAGCACCGTTGAACGCTCGCTCTCCAGCCGGGCCGTCAGTTCAAGGGCCAGACGGGTCTTGCCCTGCCCTCCCGGCCCATGCACGAGACGCACGTCGAGGCCGGGCTCTGTGCACCACTGCTGCAAATCCGCGAGCAGTTCTTCACGACCGCGGAAGGGAACCACAGCGTGCTCGGCCTCCAGCAGCGCCGCAGGCGAGGCCGGTAAAGTCCGCGCTGCGAGGCGGTCCGTGGTCCTGGACGAGAGGCCCGCCCACTCCGCCGGTTCCAGTACGGTCCCCACTTCGTGCTCCGCCAGGATCCGGCGGAAGCCGTCGTGGCTGAGCAGGACGTAGGCCGGCGCCACTTCCAGCCGCGTGTGGGCGAAACCGCCGAAGTCCGTGCTGATCACCCCGGTGAGCAGCGCGTCACAGAACATGGCCGCGCCCGACAGGCCCGCCCAGGGCGAGACCGTCCGCCCGGACGAGTCGGTGCATGGAGCGACCCGTTCCGTAAGGCGCATGAGATACCGGTTGTTGACGGAGCGGTCCGCGCGGTTGACGGTTCCCTCCTCGTGCATGAGCTCCACCGCCTGCTGCTCCCGCTGGACGAGGGCCGGCAGGCCCGAAGTCTCGCAGCCGGTCTTGGGCCGGTGGGTGACGAGCCGCCCCCACCGGACGGGTGCAACCGGCCGCGGTACCCCCTCCGCATCCGGATGCTTGTCGTCGAAACGCAGGAGGGCCGCGTCGTCGCGTCCCCCGGGCGTGCCTCGCCAGACCACCGTCGCGGCGTACTGCCCGTCCTTGCCGGGACGGAAGAAGGTCGCCGCCCCGCCCACCGCCGGCACGACGTGTGCCGAGGTCAGGACGAGGCCCGGGGCGATGACGTACCCCGACCCCAGACCCTCCGGCCCGTCCACCCCGACCACCAGATCATCGTTCACCATGATGTCCCCCGTACGTGAATCGCCCGTGCCCAAGACGGGCCCGGCCCTTTGCACCCTCGTTGCGTCAGTCCTCCAAACGGCCGGACACGTCACCCGGCCCCGCAGCCGTCAGCCGCCGTCTGCGGATCAAGAGGTCCCCGTCGGGCCCCTGCGGCGTCAGCGCCACCTTCACCCGGTGCGTACGGCCCCGGGCCAGTCCCGCCTCGCCGTCACCGGAGACCACCCAGGCCCTGAAGCCCGCCTTCGCCTTGACGTCCTGGCGGAGTTCGACGGTGAATTCCAGTTCGATCGGACCAACCTGGAAAGTGATCTCCTGCCCGCTGCCACGGGCCGCAGCTTCGGTCAGCTCGTCGCGCAACGCCGCCACCGCGGCCGCCAGTTCAATTTCCATGCGCCTGTGTCTCCCCCCAAGCATGGCTGCAGACATGCCCCGGCGGCGCTCCGCCGAAGACCCTACAGACAGTACAGGCGCGGCCACGGAGAGAGAGGTGTAATCCGCTGACAGGGGGCGCGGGGCGGGGCTCGGAGCAGTACGGGGCGAACGGGGTGGTGACCGATGCATCGGGCGAGGCGGTCGACGAGTACGTAGCTGGGTGCCGTCGCAGCGATGAGTCTGCCGGCCCCCGCAGGTCTACCTCCTCAACGAGACAACCAACTCCTCGGGAGTAAGACATGGGCCTCATCCACATCGAGCTGTTCGCAACCCTCGACCTCGTCGGGCAGTCGCCCGGCGGCCCCGACGAGGACCCGGTGGGGTTCCCGTTCGGCGGCTGGCAGGCCCCCCTGCTGGACGAGGCCGCCGGGGCGCAGATCGGTGCCGCGTACGAGGGCACGGACGCCCTCCTGCTCGGCCGGCGGACGTATGACATCTTCGCCGCCTACTGGCCGCACCAGGAGGGCGGCCAGGACAACGAGATCGCCACGCTCTTCAACAGCGTCCCGAAGTACGTGGCCTCCCGCGGCAAGCCCGACCTCTCGTGGGCCGGATCCACGCAGCTCGGCCCGGATCTGGCCGGTGCGGTGCGCGAGATCCGTGACCGGCACGAGCACGTGAAGGTCGTCGGGAGCCTGAACCTGGTGCAGACCCTCCTGCGGGAGAAGCTCTTCGACCGTCTCGACCTCTGGGTGCACCCGATCGTGCTCGGCGTCGGGAAGAAGGTGTTCGACGGTGGCGCGGTGCCCACGAACGTCACACTCCTCGAACCTCCGGTGGCCGGTCCGAAGGGCACCGTGTACCTGCGCTACGGGCTCGCCGACGGCACGCCCGGGACGGGGGACATGAGCGCACCCGATCGCGGTGTCGGGCGCGACGACTGAAGCCGCTCCGCGCCCGTCGCCCTGGTTTTCGACACCTTGGTATGGTGCGCGGGTTGCACCTCTCGAAGAGTTATGGCTGCGCTCAGGGGAGAGGGGCCAGGCGACGATGCAGGCGTCAGTGGTGCCGCGTGCGGTGGCCGCGGCCATGTCGACTGCCTCATCACTCGCCCTGACCGTCGACGACGCGATCGTTCTTCATGACTCGAACAAGCTCACTCTGCGTCTGCTGCCTTGTGACGTCCTGGCCCGGGTGGCACCTGTAGCGCATCAGGTCGCACAGTTCGAAGTCGAGCTTGCTCAGCGGCTCGCCGAACCCGGGTGTCCTGTGGCGGCTCTCGAGCCTCGAGTGGAGCCACGTGTCCATGAGCGTGATGGCTTCGTGGTCACGCTATGGACCTACTACGAACCCGTGACACCTCAAGAGGTCTCACCGGCCTGCTACGCCACAGCGCTCGAGCGGCTGCATGCCGGCATGCGCAACCTCGACGTCCCGACGCCCCACTTCACGGATCGAGTCGAGCAGGCTCAACAACTCGTGGCGAACCGCGACCACACTCCCGCGCTCGCCGACGCGGACCGGGAACTGCTCGGCGACACGTTACGAAGCCTGAGACGCGTGATCGGCGAGCGCGGCGGCACCGAGCAGCTGCTGCACGGCGAGCCGCACCCGGGCAACGTGCTCGCCACGGAGAACGGGCCGCTGTTCATAGACCTTGAGACCTGTTCAAGACTTGCTGCGCGAGTGCCGGATCCTCGTGCTGGCGTTGATCACAACGTGGCGCTGGGATCGAGGCGACCAACTACCGAACGGGCGCCGGCTGGGCACAGAGTGGCTCAGTCAGATCCGAGCAGCACTCGATCGCAACGGCCTGCATACGCAGGGCTGATCGCGCACCGTCGAGGTCGTGGCCGGCTGGCTTTCGATGTCGGGATCTACCGTGACCCTGGCCTTGGCCGGTCGTGGGCGAGATCCAGTCGTAGGCGTACTACCTCCATGACGGAGAGGACCACTTGGTTTTGTCATCGGGATCCGACACCACTTGTCGCTCAGGGCCGACGCCTCGTTTCGCCGGAGGGCGATGTCTGTGAGTTCTGGCAACGCCCGGAGGCTTGCGGTGGGAGTATGGACGTGCTCTGCGGGATGAGGCTGCGATGGCGCCATCGAAGTCCAAGGTCGACTTGTACGCGGCGATCCGCCGTGATGCCCGGGCAGGGATGTCGTACCGGGCCTTGATGCGTGAGCACGGAGTCGGATTCCGTACGGTCAAAGCCGCGTTGGAGTCGGTCTGGCCGGCGCCCCGGAAGAAGCCGAGACCTCGCGGGACCCGCCTGGACCCCTACAAGCCGTTGATCGACCAGATGCTGCGGACGGATCTGGATGCGCCGCGCAAACAGCGACACACCGTCAAGCGAATCTTTGACCGGCTCCTGGACGAACACGGAGCTGATGCGGTGACCTATCCGATGGTCAGGGCCTATGTCGCCGACCGGCGCCCCCAGATCGCCCAAGAGGCGGGCCGTGGGGTGACGCACGCGTTCATTCCGCAGTCCCACCGGCCGGGGGCCGAGGCGGAGGTGGACTTCGGTGACGTGAAGGTGCGCCTGGCCGGAGAGCTGGTCACCTGCTTCGTGTTCGCGATGCGCCTGTCGTATTCGGGCAAGGCCGTGCACCGCGTCTTCGCCTCCTGCGGCCAGGAGGCGTTCCTCGAAGGCCACGTCCACGCTCTCAGCGTGCTGGGTGGCGTGCCGGTGGGCAAGATCCGCTATTGATGAGCTCGGCTATATGGAGCTGGACCGCAGGGGCGCCGAGCTGCTGTTCCAGGTCCTGACGGAGCGTGAGGAGAAGAACAGCGTCGCCATCGCCTCCAACGAATCGTTTGGAGGGTGGACGAAAACATTCACCGATCCGCGGCTCTGCGCGGCCATCGTCGACCGCCTCACCTTCGGCGGGAACATCATCGAGACCGGCACCGAATCGTACCGGCTCGCCAGCACCAGGGCGGCCCAAGCAAGGGGCACCGCCCCGAACTGATCACTTCTGGCGCACCGCCCGTGGCCGGCCTCTCGTGCAGGTTTGAGTGCGTGGTTGTGGACCTGCGAGGACGCTACTGGGGGGTAGCCGTGGGCTGCAGGTACCGGCTAGGGTCGCAGTAAGCGATCGCTTAGCCGCTTCGGTGCAGGACGGTGGGCAGCAAAGAGGCAGGGAGTCTGATGCCGGTCATTGATGCGTGGATGCAGCACCCCACACTCCGTCACTCCAACCACGAGATGTTCGAGTCGTTGCGCCGGTGGACGGGGCGGGGGCTGTTGGAGGAGCCGTTGCCGGTCAAGGCCACGGTGGCCGCGATGGCCGCGGCCGATGTCGAGATCGGGCTGTCGGCAGCCTGGTACGGGCCCGGGGGGCCGCTGATCAGCAACGATGAGGTTGCCGAGTTCGTCACCCAGTCCGACGGGCGGCTGCGCGGGGTGGCCGGCGCAGGTCTCACCCGGCCGGTCCAGGCGGTTAGGGAACTGCGCCGTGCGGTGGAGGAACTCGGTTTCGTGGCCCTGCGGATCGTGCCTTGGCTATGGCAGCTCCCGCCCACCGACCGACTGTATTACCCGCTGTACGCCGCGTGCGTCGACCTCGGCATTCCCTTCTGCACTCAGGTCGGCCACACCGGCCCGCTGCGGCCGTCCGAAACCGGCCGCCCCATCCCCTACATCGACCAGGTCGCGCTCGACTTCCCCGAGCTGACCATCGTGTGCGGGCACATCGGGTACCCGTGGACCACGGAGATGATCGCGGTGGCCGACAAGCACGCGAACGTCTACATCGACACCAGCGCCTACACTGTTCGCCGCTACCCACGCGAGCTGGTCGACTACCTTCGCGGCCGGGGCCGCCGGAAGGTGCTGTTCGGCACCAACTACCCCATGATCACACCCGGTCAGGCGCTGGAGGACCTTGGTGAACTGGGCTTGGACGAGGAGACCACCGAGTTGTTCCTGTCCGGCAACGCCCGACGAGTCTTCAGCCTTTGATCACACCTGGTCAGCTGATCTTTTTCCCGCGTCATGGCACCGGAAGTCCCGGCCGACGGTTCCCCCGAGAGATCAGGAACGCTGGGCCGTCACCATCGAGGTGGTCCGGGAGAAGCCTGACAGGGGAGGTGCCGGCTGATTTGGGCAGCGGGGGAGTTCAGCTGGCAAAGTCGGGCACTGAGTGTGCAGTCAGACGGCTCGCCTGGTTCTACAGGTCGGCTACGAGAAGCCGGTAGCCGACATCGAGTGCCTCTTGGTCGAGCAGGTCGGCATGGCGTTGGTGCCACCGGCCGGAGGACAGGTCGTCGGACAGCAGGGCCAGGCCAGGCTGGATGACTTCGTCGCTGATCTGGGCGAACATCGAGATACCGGCCCGGACCTGCGGATCGAGGTATGCCTCGGGTCGGCGCCAGAAGGCGGCGAGGAATCCGTCGGTGCAGTCGTGAGGGATGGGGACCGTCTCGATGCGGGCGCCTCCCAACAGCGTGACCAGCCGGTCGACCGCGACCGCTCGTGTGTCGTCGAACGCGGCTGCCTCCGGCAGGTACTCGTCCAGCAGCCAGAACCTGTGGTTGATGTCGGGGTCGAAGGTGAAGATGACGATCCGCTGCCGGGCGATGCGGCGGAGTTCCCCGATGCCGGCTTCCAGGTCGCTCCAGTGGTGCACGGTTAGGAGGGCCATCACCGCATCGGCCGAGTCGTCAGCAAGGGGGATCGACTCCGCGGATGCCTCCAGGGCCCGCGCGGATCCGGCCGGCCGTTGGGCGATCATCACTGCGCTGGGTTCAACAGCCAACACGGTCTCTGACGGTTCGTAGGAGCCGGTGCCGGCCCCCACATTGATCACGGTGGCGGCACCACCGAGGGCCTGATGGATCCTGGCGGCGATTCGGGGGTCCGGTCGCCGGGTGTCAGCGTAGGTCGCACCGATGCTGTTGTAAGTCGCCACACCTTGCAGTATGCCCTTCCCGCTGGCACGGAGAGAGCCCGCAGCGTTGTCAGTTCTCATCGATATTTTCGAGTTGTTTGATCGCCAACTGCTACCCGAAACCGTCGACAAACGTTGCCCGCTCCCGCTGACGAAACCAACCACTCGTCGCTTGCGGTCATGGTCGGCTACGCCGGCCAGCGTTTCCTCCATACGGGCGGAAGCCGGGGTGAGCAGGTGCGGGTGCGGCCCTCACTCGGCAATCGTCGCGCGACCGCGCCTGCCTCTCAAGAGCTGCCGTCGTCGGAGAGATCGCGCGCCCGTCCACGTGCTGACGGAGCTCGGGGCGCGTCCGGCGAGGACCCTGTGGTGCAGCTGGTTTCACGGCGACGAAGAACGCGTGCGCCGGACTGCCGCCAGGCCGCCGCGGGGCACTGAGAGATGCCGCTGTTCGGCTCCGGCGCGGCTCACGCGAGGGTCCGCGGAAGTCGCACGGTGAACGTGGTCGACCCCGGTTCGCTGTCCAGACTCACGCCCCCTCCGTGTGCATGTGCCACCGCCGCGACGGACGACAACCACCACCAGGCCGCCGGACGGGCCCAACAGAGCTGGGGCACCGTGTTCGCCGACGACTCGCGGGCTGCCCCCGACCGTGCGGACCGGTGCCTAGCCGGGTGGTGTCGGTGACGAGGACCGGTCGAGGCGTGAGCGGTGCCGTGTGTGCCCCGGGCGGCCCGCGGGCCGCTGGTCGCTCGGGGGCGGCAGATACGGTCCCGGTGCCGGGTCCGCACCGTGCAGCAGGGAGGGCCGGCCCGGCCGGCCGCGGTGCTCCGCGGCGTAACAGCGGATCAGGGGGTGCATGGTGTACGCGTGCGGGCCGTCCTCCTCCAGCAGATGCTCCCGGACGAGTGCGCCCAGAATCCGTTCCGCCTCCGCCGGGGTGCACAGCGCGTGCGCGGCGAAGTCCTCCGCCCGGAACGCGTCGGAGGGGACCGAACCCAGACAGGGGAAGACGAGCTGCGCCTCGACGGGCAGGGACGCGAACGACGTGTCCAGCAGGGCGCGGACGGAGATCGTGTCGGACGGGTCGGTACGCAGCATGTTCAGCGGCGAGCACGCGTCGAGTTGCCGGGCGGCCTCGGCCAGTCGGGCCTCGGGGCGCCGCTCCAGCCGGGCGGCGAGCACCTGGACGGCGTACGGCAGCCCCCCGCAGGCCTCCGTCAGCCGGGTGGCCGCCTCCGGTTCCGCCCGCGTCCGCGCCGGTCCGAGGAGCAGCGTGAGCAGTTCGGCGGCCTCGGGCGCGGGCAGGGCCGGCACGGTCAGCCGGTACGCGTCGTGGCGGACCACCAGACCGTCCAGGCGCCTGCGGCTCGTGACCACGGTGGCGCAGCCGCGTCCGCCGGGCAGCAGTGGCTCGACCTGCTCGGCGCCGGCGGCGTCGTCGAGCAGCAGGAGCAGACGCCGCTGCGCGACGACGGACCGCCACAGCGCGGACAGTTCGTCCCCGTCGCCCTGGGCGGGCGAGACGGAGATGCCGAGGTGGCGCAGACAGCGGGCGAGTGCGGTGGCCGGGGCGAGCGGGGCGCGCTCGGGATCGCTGCCGTGCAGGTCGACGTATAACTCGCCGTCGGGAAACTCCTCGCGGGCCCGGTGTGCCCACTGCAGGGCGAGCGCGCTCTTGCCGACGCCGGCCAGACCCTCCAGAACGACCGTGCCGGGCGGGCCGAAACGTTGCGCCAGCATGCCGTCGAGGAGGTGCAGCTCACGGGTGCGGCCGGTGAACGTGCGGCTGGCCGGGGGCAGCTGAGCCGGACGGGCCGGCCCGGGGATGCTCGGAGCGGGCTCGGCGAACGAGGTCTGACCCGCCGGACCGGCGACGGGCATGCCGGTCGCCCGGAGCAGCTCCTGATACAGCTCCTGCGAGGCCGGGCTGGGATCGAGGCCGAGTTCGTCGGCGAGCAGCCGTCGGGTGCGGTTGTAGCGGGCGACGGCCTCGGCGCCTCTGCCGCAGCGATGCAGGGCCGTCATCAGATGCCGTAACGACACCTCGTCGTAAGGACGTTCGTTGGCTACGGCCTCCAGCTCGGGCAGCAGGGTGACGTGGTGACCGGCGCGCAGTTCGGCCGCGTGGCACTCCGCCAACGCGGCGGACCGCTCGGCCGACAGGGCCTCCCGGACGGCTTCCACCCAGGGGCCGGTGAGACCGAGCAGGGGTTCGCCGTGCCACAGGCCCAGCGCGGCACGGTAGCGCTCGGCGGCGAGCAGGGGATCGGAGGTGCAGACGGCGCGGGCGGAGGCGATGAGACCGCGGAAGCGGTGCACATCGACATGGGGCGGATCCACGCGGGCCATGTAGCCCCCGGACGAGCGGACGATGGCCGGTTCTTCGGCCTCCGCCGGGAGCTTGGGCAGCAGCCGGCGGATCCGGGCGACATAGCTGTACAGGACCGCACGGCCGGTCGGTGGCAGGGCGTCGTGCCAGACGCGGTCGAGCAGCGCGTCCACCGGGATGACCCGGTTGGCGTCGATGAGGAGGACCGCCAGCACGCACTGCTGTTTCGCGGGGCCCAGACTGATCTGCCGAGGTCCCTGACGTGCGGTCATGGCTCCGAGTAGGCGGAAGTCGAGGTCTGCGGCCACAGTCGTCCTTCGTCGTGGGGGTCTGACTGGTCGGGACCACTTCGCGCCATCAGAACATGCGACCGAGCCGTCACGGTAGGTGGCACCCGCCCCAGTGCCGCGCGGAGGGTATGTGATCAGCCATTGCAGATTTGTGCCAGGTTCGTTCAAGACCGGTCGGACAGGATGTGCGGACCTACCGGGCATAGTGCAGGGCTGACGCGGCCCGCTGCCCGAAGGGATGGGGGACACCTGTGGGTACCGATCTGAACGGAACCGGCGTCGAGCCGGCCGGCCTCACCGCGGGCGAGCGCATCATCGTCGACGGAGTCGCCGAGTACTACTGGCAGAACGACGGCATGCCACACGAACGCGGCCGGGTCATCGGCTGGCTCATCATCAGCGACCCGGTCGAGCAGACCACCGCCGAACTCATAGCCCGCCTCGGCACCACCCGTGAGGCCATCGACCGCGTCGCCGACCAGCTCGTCCCCGCCCACGTGATCTTCCGCAAGGACATCCCGGGCACCGACGAGTACGCCCTCTCCATGAACGACGAGTCCTGGCCGAACGCCGTCCTCGAAGTGTTCGCCAACATCCCGGAGTTCGACCGGATTCTGTGCGACGCCCAGGAGACGCTCAAGGACGAGGACCCGGAGCGCCGAGCCCGGCTCGACCGCACCCAGCAGCTCTTCGGTTTCATCGCCCGGGAGATCCCCACCGTGCTCACGACCTATGCGGAACGGGAACAGACCGCCGCCCAGGGCACGTGATCGCGGGCGGAGACACCCGGCCCCGGCCGGTCCGCCGGCAGCCCTCACCCGAACCCGACATCGTCCTGC
Organism: Streptomyces sp. NPDC043427; assembly: GCF_056436655.1. Classification (NCBI taxonomy): domain Bacteria; kingdom Bacillati; phylum Actinomycetota; class Actinomycetes; order Kitasatosporales; family Streptomycetaceae; genus Streptomyces; species Streptomyces sp. NPDC043427. The sequence goes on from NZ_JBWKCC010000005.1 coordinate 259,445, forward strand.
GCCTCGCCCGGCTCGCCCCGGGAGAGGGTGAGGGGGCCCGCCAGGACCGCGCCCGCGTCCTTTCCGCCCCGGAGCGGCAGCGCGCCGAGAGCTTCCTGCGCCCAGCCGACCGCGACGAGTACGTCCTCGCCCACTGGCTGGTGCGCCACACCCTGTCCGAGGGCACGTCCGTGCCACCCGAGGACTGGGGCTTCACCCAGGGCCGGTACGGCAAACCCCGCATCGCCGAACGCTTCGGCGACGACCGCCAGTTCAGCCTCTCCCACTCGGCAGGCGTCTGCCTCGTCGCCCTCTCCACGGGCCGCCCGGTCGGGGTGGACATCGAACGGCTCGCGGTCGCGACGGCCAACGCACCGCCGCTGCTGCGCAGTTGCCTGTCGGCTGCCGAGCTGACCACGCTGTCCGCCCTTCCGGACGAGGACCAGCATCCCGCCTTCATCCAGCTGTGGGCGCTGAAGGAAGCCCTCGCCAAGGCCATGGGCCTCGGGCTGCGTCTGCCGTTCCGCGACGTCGACTTCACCTGGCGGGACGGGGAGCCCGTACTGCGGCCGACCACCGCCGTACCCGAGCCCGAAACGTGGACGTGCCACCACCTCGACGCCCCCGCGGGTCTGCGGGCCGCGCTCTGTGTGCGCGGTCCACGTCCCGCAGTCGTACCTATCCGAGGAGTACGCGCGAGATGACCACCCTGGACGGGTTCGCACCCGCCGGTGCACCGCAGGTCGCCGCCGAGGCGCTCGGCAGCGCCGCGTTCCGCCGCCGCCACGGTGTACGCCTCGCCTATGTCAGCGGCTCGATGTACAAGGGCATCGCTTCCGCGGCCCTGGTGGCCGGTATGGGCCGGTCCGGACTGCTCGGCTACTTCGGAACCGGCGGCCTGCGCCCGGAACAGATCGACGAGGCGATCACCCGCATCCACGCAGCCGTCGGACCGGATGGACCGTACGGGATGAACCTGCTGGCCAGCCCCGAGCATCCGCGCCGCGAGGAGCGCACCATCGACCTCTTCCTCGCTCGCGGCGTACGGCGCGTGGAGGCCGCCGCCTTCCTCCAGCCCAGCGCGGCCCTCGTCCGCTACCGGCTCACCGGAGCGTACCGGCGCGACGACGGGTCCGTGGCCGTACCCAACCGCGTGCTCGGCAAGATCTCCCGGCCGGAGTCCGCCCGCGCCTTCCTCGCACCGGCCCCGCCCCACCTCGTCTCGGCGCTTGTCGACGCCGGAGCCGTGCGCCCGGCGGAGGCGGCGCTGGCACCGCACGTGCCGATGGCGGACGACCTGTGCGTCGAGGCGGACTCCGGCGGCCACACCGACCAGCGGCAGCTGATCACCCTGCTCCCGGAGATCGTCCGGCTGCGGAACATCACCGGCACCGGGCAGCAGGTGTGCGTCGGTGCCGCGGGCGGCATCGGCACCCCGGAGGCGATCGCCGCCGCCTTTGTGCTGGGCGCCGACTTCGTGCTGACCGGCAGCATCAACCAATGCACGGTGGAGGCCGGCACCGCCGACGACGTCAAGGACCTCCTCCAGACGGCCGGCGTCCAGGACACCACGATGGTCCCGGCCGGCGACATGCTGGAGATCGGCGCTCGCGCCCAGGTGCTCGGCAAGGGTCTGTTCTTCCCGGCCCGCGCGAACAAGCTGTACGAGCTGTATCGGCGCCACGACTCCCTGGACGCCATCGACGCGCCCACCCGCCGCCAGCTGCAAGAACGCTTCTTCCGGCGGAGTTTCGAGGAGATCTGGCAGGAGACCGCCGCCCACTACGCCACCCGGGACCCGGCCGAACTCGCCCGTGCGGAGGCCGACCCCAAGCACCGTATGGCGCTGGTCTTCAAGTGGTACTTCGTGCACGCCACCCGACTGGCCATGTCCGGCAGCAGTGACCGGCGGGTCGACTACCAGGTGGCCTGCGGGCCCGCCATGGGAGCGCTCAACGGCTACCTCGCCGGTAGCGAACTGGAGAACTGGCGCGCCCGCCACCCCGACCGGCTCGCCGACCTGCTGATGACCGAGGCCGCCCGGCTGCTCCGGCGCCGGCTCACCGAACTGGTCCGTGACTGAACCGGTTCTCGCCCCAGCCGCCCGGCCCCGCGCGCGGACGCGCGCCCACCTTTCCCACGGAGTGACCGTCATGACCCTTGTCCACCTCTTCCCCGGCCAGGGCGCCCACCGGCAGGGCATGGGACGCGAGCTCTTCCCCCGCTATCCCCACCTGGTCCGCCGGGCGGACACCCTGCTCGGCTACTCGATCGAGGAACTCTGCCTGAACGCCCCCGCGGACAGGCTGACCGACACCCGCTACACCCAGTGCTCGCTCTACGTCGTCGGTGCCCTCGGCTACCTGGACCTGGTCCGGGAGAGCGGCGAGGTGCCCGACTACGTCGCCGGGCACAGCCTCGGCGAGTTCGTCGCCCTGTTCGCCGCGGGCGCCTACGACTTCCTGACCGGACTGGAACTGGTCCGGCACCGCGCAGAGGCGATGGCCAAGGCCGGGCCCGGCGCGATGGCCGCCGTCATCGGACTGACCGAGGACGCGGTGCGCGACGTGCTCGCCCCCCATCCGGAGGTCGACATCGCCAACCACAACGCCCCCACCCAGATCGTCGTCTCGGGCTCCGAAGAGGCCGTGGAGGCCGCGCGCCGCACCCTCGCCGCGCACGCCGAGGCCGTGATCCCACTCAAGGTCAGCGGGGCGTTCCACTCCCGCCACATGGCGGCGGCCGCCGAGGAGTTCGGCCGGGTTCTGCGCCGCCACCGCCTCGCCCCGCTGCGCATCCCGGTCGTCGCCAACACCACCGCCCGCCCGCACATCGACGCGGCGCTCGCGCACGAACTCCAGCGGCAGCTCACCGCGCCGGTGCGCTGGACCGACACCGTGCGGTTCCTGCTCGACCTGCCGGAACCGGACCTGCGGGAGGTCGGCCCCGGCCAGGTGCTCACCGGGCTGGTCAACAAGATCCGTGACGCGGCGCCGGTCGGCGCGGAGAGGTGACCGAGGTGGCCGCAACCGAGTTCCGCATCACCGAAGAGGCGATCCGGTGCTTCGCCACCGCGAGCGGCGACGCCAACCCCCTGCACGGCGACGCCGATTACGCCGCCAGGACCTCCTTCGGCCGCCCGATCGCGCACGGCGCGCTGGTCATCCTGCACGCGCTCGCGACCCTGCCCGCCCGGCGCACACCCCGCCGGCTGACCCGGATCACCGCCCGCTTCCACGCACCCGCCTATCCCGGCCAGCCCTACCGCCGCACCGCCGAGCGCACCGAGGACGGCTTCCACGTCCGGGTCACCGACGGCAGCCGCCTCCTGCTCGATCTGGCGGTGGCCGTCGCGTCGGGCCGTACCGCCGCCGATGCCCCGGCGGACGTCCCCGGGCCCCGGCGTACGACCGCCGCCGCCACGACCGTCGAACAGGCTGATCCCGGACAGCGGCACCAGGCCGGCTGCCCGGCCGCCGCCGACGCGTGGCGCGAACTGCTCCAGGTGATCGGAGCCGAGGCTGCCGGAATCTCCGTCCGGCACGCCCTCCCGCTCGGCTGGGCCAGCTATCTGGCCGGCATGGAACTACCTGGCCGGGACGCGCTGGTGTCCGGCCTGACCGTCCAGTACGACGACTCGGTCACCGGCGACTTCGGGGCGTGGGAGGTGCGCGCCGTCGACCGGCGCTACGGCCTGGTCGACCTGACCGGCGAGCTGCCCGGACACGGCCGCGTCGACGTACGCGCCCTGGCCCGCCGCGCTGCCCCGCAGTCCGACGTGGCACGGCTGCGCGCACTGATGCCGGCCGGCGAACCCGGGAGCGGCCGCACGGCCCTGGTGGTCGGCGGCAGCCGGGGTCTCGGCGCGAGCCTCACCCAGGCCCTGGCCCTGGCCGGCTACACCGTCTACCTCGGCCACCGCCGCAGCACCGCCGAGGCCGACGGCGTCCGCACCGCCCTCGGCGCACTGGCCGACCGCGTGCACCTGCTGCCCGGTGACGCCGCCGACCCGGCCTGGGCACAGGCCGCCCGCGACCGTGTGCTCGGCGAGCACGGCCGCCTGGACGTGCTGATCCTCAACGCCTTCCCGCCGGTCACCGCACTCACCCTGGAACCGGAGACCGACGAACGCGCCGCCGGCTACCTGCACGACGCCCTGCGCCTCGCCCGCGTGCCGCTCGCCGCGCTGTTGCCCCCGCTCGCCGAGGCCGCCGGCCGGCTCGTCGCCGTCTCGACCGCCTGGGTGGACTCCCCGCCGTCCGGCTGGTCGCACTACGTCACCGCCAAGCTCGCCCTGGAAGGCCTGGTCCGGGCCACCGCCGTGGAACAACCCCGGCTGGCCTGCACCGTCGTACGGCCCGGACGGATGCCCACCGCCTTCTCGGATTCCGTTCTGGACACCGAGCCGGTCCAGGCCACGGAAGAGGTCGCGGCAGCCGTCGTCGCCCACCTCGGTTCCCCGGCCGAAGCCGGCCGGCCCACGATCCTCGACCGCTTCGAGGAACCGGCCGCGGGACAGCACCCCGAGGAGACCACCGGCAGCCTGGTCGTCGCCGCGACCTTCACCACCGACCCGCTGCACGACGACCTCGGCGCCTGGACGGCACGTCTGAACCTGGGACTCAAGCCCGTGTATGCCGACTACGGTCAGGTCTTCCAGCAACTCCTCGACCCGGCGAGCGAGATGGGCCGCAACCGGGCCGGCTGCAACCTCGTGCTGCTCCGCCCACAGGACTGGCTCGCCGACGACGCCTCTCGCACCGCCGACGACTTCGCCCGCGCCGCCGCCGGACTGTGCGGACGGTCCGCGGTACCCCTCCTGGTCCTGCTGTGCCCCGATACACCGGACACCGACCCGACGGCGACGGCACCGCTGCGCGAGCGACTGGCCGCGGCGCTGGCCCCGGTCGCGGGCGCGCACCTGCTCGACGCCGAGGAGTGGCGCGGCGGCGGACCGGCCATCGCCGCCTGCCATGACGCCCGGCGCCTGCGCATGGCGCACATCCCCTACACCACCCCCGGATACGCCGCTCTCGCCACCGCGGCGGCCCGCGCCGCGCGCGCGGCCCTCGTGCCCGCCGCCAAGGTGCTCGTGCTGGACTGCGACAACACCCTGTGGGGCGGCGTCCTCGCCGAGGACGGCCCGCACGGCGTCACCGTCGAGCCCGGCCACCGGCGACTGCAGGAGTGGGCGCTGGAGTTGCGCGCCCGCGGTGTCCTGCTCTGCCTCGCCAGCAAGAACGACCCGCAGGACGTGGCCGAGGTGCTGCAACTGCGCGAGGACATGCCGATTCGCGAGGAACACCTGACGGCACGACGCGTCAACTGGGAGCCGAAGCCCGCCAACCTCGCCGGTCTCGCCCGCGAACTCGACCTCGGGCTCGACTCGTTCGTGATGATCGACGACAACCCGGTCGAGATCGCCGCCCTGCGCGCGGCCTGCCCGCGGCTGCTCGCGCTCACCTGCCCGGCCGACCCCGCCGACCTGCCCGGCTTCGTCGACCGCGTCTGGGCCTTCGACCGGCTCCAGGTCACCGACGAGGACCGCGCCCGCGCCTCCTTCTACGAGACCGCCGGGCGGCGCCGGGAGCTGCGTGCGGCCTCGGCCACGCTGGCCGACTTCCTCCGGGACCTGGACCTGCGCGTCGAGGTCCGCGAAGCGACGGGCGACGCGCTCGCCCGGGTCGCCCAACTCACGCAGCGCACCAATCAGTTCAACATCGCGCCGCTCAGGCGGCAGGAGTCCGAGCTGCGCGCCCTGCTCGCGGACGACCCGTCCCTGCGCTGCCGCACCGTCCGGGTCGCCGACCGGTTCGGCGACTACGGCGTGGTCGGTGCCGCCCTGCTGCGCACCGCGGGCGAGACCGCCGAACTGGAGGCGTTCCTCATGAGCTGCCGGGTGCTCGGCAAGGGCGTCGAGCACGCCTTCCTGGCCCGGCTGGCCGAGGAGGTGCGCGACACGTGCGCGGTGCTGCGGACGACGTACCGCCCCACCGAACGCAACGTACCCGCACGGCGGTTCCTGGACTCGGTGGCGGGCGACCGGGCGAGGGAGCAGGACGACGGGTCGGTCGTGTACGAGATGCCGGTCGAGGCCGCCGCCGCGGTGACGTTCCGGCCGGAGACGATCGCCGAGCAACCGGAGGAGGAGCAGGCTCACCCGGTACGGCAGTCGGCCCTGCCCGGGCACGCCGCTCTGGCCGCCATCGCGGAGGAGCCGCCGGCTTCCGTCCCGGGCGACCGGGATCCGTCCGGCATCGAGCTGCCCGCGGGCGGCCGGGCGACGGCGCTCGCGCGGATCGTCGAGGTACTGTCCCGCACCCTGGGCGTACCCGCCGCCGCGCTCGGCGCCGACACCACCGTGGAGGAACTGCGGCCCTCGTCCCTGGCCGTCGTGGACGCAACGGTCGCCCTGGAGCAGTGGTACGGCGAACTGCCGGCCACCCTGTTGTACGAGCACCGCGTCCTCGGCTCGCTGGCCGACGCGCTGGCGTCCGAGGAGGGGCCCACGACCGTCGCCGCCGAAGCCGCCGAGGACCGGCCCGCGCCCGCCACCGCCGGGGCGGCCCCGGAGGCCGCGCGGGCCGCGCCGGTCGCGGTGCCGGCCGGGCAGACGGGCGAGCACGAACACGCCGTCGCCGTCATCGGTCTGGCGGGACGGTATCCGGGCGCCCGCGACACGGACGAGCTGTGGCAGAACCTGCTCGCCGGCCGGGACTGCGTCGGCGATGTCCCGCGGGAACGCTGGGACCACGAGCTCCTGCACGACCCGGAGGGCGGCCCGGGACGCACGTACTCGCGCTGGGCGGCGCTCATCGACGGCGTGGACGAGTTCGACTCCCTCTTCTTCGGCATCTCACCTGCCGAGGCCGAACTGATGGACCCTCGCCAGCGGCTCTTCCTGGAGACCGCCCACCAGGCCCTCCAGGACGCCGGCTACACCCCGGCGGGCATCGGCCGCGCCACGGGCGTGTACGTGGGCGCGATGGCCAACGACTACGGCCTGTTCAGCGCCCAGGGCGCGCTGACGGGGGAGAGCCCCTACCCGTGGGCGGAGGGCTACCAGATCGCCAACCGGGTCAGCTACCTCTTCGACTTCACCGGGCCCAGCCTGACGGTGGACACCGCCTGCTCGGCCTCCGGCACGGCCCTGGAACTGGCCTGTGGCGCGGTACGGCGCGGCGAGGTCGACGCGGCCGTGGCCGGCGGGATCAACCTGGTGCTGCATCCCGCCCGGCACCTTCAATACGCCCAGATGGGCATGCTCTCCCGCACCGGCCGCTGCCGTGCCTTCGGCGCCGGCGCGGACGGCTTCGTGCTCGGCGAAGGCGTCGGTGCCGTGGTGCTCAAGCGGCTCGACCGGGCGCTGGCCGACGGCGACCACATCCACGGAGTGATCCGCGCGGCCGTCGCCGGCTCCGACGGACGGACCAACGGTTTCACCGTGCCCAGCCCCACGGCCCAGGCCGAGCTGGTGCGCCGCGCCCACCGCGCCGCGGGCGTCGAGCCCGGTTCGATCGGATACGTGGAGGCCCACGGCTCGGGCACCGCGCTCGGCGACCCGATCGAAGTACGCGCCCTCACCGACGCGTTCGGCGGCGCAGCGGACCGCGAGGCCTGGTGCGGCATCGGCAGCATCAAGAGCAACATCGGCCACCTGGAGTCGGCCGCCGCCGTCGCGGGCCTGACCAAGGTGCTGCTCCAGCTGCGCCACCGCACGCTGGCCCCGACCCTGCACGCGGATCCGGCGAACCCGCACATCGACTTCGTCCGCACCCCGTTCCGCGTGCAGCGTACCGCCGAGCCGTGGCAGGCCCGCGGCGGCTCGCTGCGGGCCGGCCTCAGCTCATTCGGTGCCGGAGGCGTCAATGTCCACCTGGTGGTGGAGGAGGCGCCCGCCCTGCCCGCGCGGACAGAGGACCACGAAAACCCCTGCCTGATCGTCCTCTCCGGCCGGGACGAGGAGGACGTACGGGACTACACGGGCCGGTTGCGCACCGCCCTCCTCGACACCCCGGGCCACCGGATCGCCGACATCGCGTTCACCCTCCAGACCGGCCGACAGCCGCAGGACGAACGCCTGGCCTTCCCGGCCGCAGACCGCGCCGACCTGCTCACCGCACTCGAACGCATCGCCTCGGGACGCGCCGCCGAGGTGCCCGGACTGGTCCGCGGGCGGCTCGGCGAACACCAGGGCCTCGGCGACGTGTTCGGCTCCGGCCCCGAAGGCACCGCCTTCCTGCGGGAGCGGCTGCGCGCCGGGGACCCGGCCCCGGCCGCACGGCTGTGGGTGCACGGCGCGGAACTGCCCTGGGCGGAACTCGCCGGGCCCGGGTGCCGCCGGGTCCCGCTTCCGCCGACCCGGTTCGCACCCGTACGGCACTGGCTGCCGTCCCGCCTCACGGCGTCCCTGCTGCCCAGCGGGAACGCGGGCGAGGCGGCACCGGAGGGCGGGGCCCCGTCCGACACGGTGCTCTACCGGTCCACGTGGGTGCCCGCCGCTGCCGCACCGGCCGCCGGGTCCGGTGCCGGGTTGCTCCTGGTGACCGTCGGCGGCGAGCCACGGGTTGCGCCCCACGGGCTGCCGACGGGGGTGCGGGCCGTCCACGGGGCGGACGCGGACTCCGTTCCGGGGCTCCTCGATCCCGGCGCCGACCGGATCGTCGTCCTGGATCTGCGCCCTTACGGAGGACAGTCACCCTCGCTGGAGGCCGCCGCCGCGCTGCCGCTGGCCCTGGCGCGCTGGTCGGCCGAGCACGGGCGTCCCGTCGGCTGCGCGGTCGTGTGCCGGCCCGGTGAGCCGGCCGTCGTGGCGCTGGACGCGCTGGGCCGGTCGCTGGCCCTGGAGGGGGTGCCGCTGCGGCTCGGCCGGATCGAGGTCGCCGACGACGAACTCCCGCGACTGAACGACCTGCTGGCCGAGGCGCTCGGTCCGGACCGCGAGGTGAGGCGGGACGGGGAACGACGCTGGACGCCGCGGCCGGCCCCGGCACGGCAGGCCCCTTCGGAACCGTTGCGCGGTGGTGGGGTGCTGATCACCGGCGGCGCCGGCGGAGTGGGGCGGCTCATCGCCACGCACCTGGCCGAGCGACACCACGTGCCCGCCCTCGTCCTGCTGGGCCGCTCACCTTCCTCCCCGGACACCGAGCGGCTGCTGGCCGAGCTGAGGCGGCAGGGGAGCCGGGCCGACTACCTGCGGGCCGACGTCACCGACGAGGACGCGCTCGCCGCCGCCCTCGCCCGTGCCCGCGAGCTGACCGGAGGCCTGCGCGGCATCGTCCACGCGGCGGGCGTACTGGAGGACGCGCCGCTGTCCGGCAAGACCCCTGCCTCACTGCGCAGGGTCCTGGCGCCGAAGACCGACGGCACCATGCTTGTGGACCGTCTGACCGCCACCGACGAACTGGACTTCCTCCTCCTCACCTCCTCCTTCGTCGGCTGGACGGGCAACGCCGGCCAGTGCGACTACGCGGCGGCCAACCGCTTCCTCGACGCCTTCGCCGAACGGCGCGAGCAGCTGCGCCGGCGGGGCCTGCGGCACGGGCGGACGGTCTCCGCCGCCTGGCCGCTGTGGCGGGACGGAGGCATGCGCATGCCCCGGGCGGTCATCGAACTCACCGCGACCACCACCGGGTTGCGGCCCATCCCCACCACGCAGGCGTTGCGCGCGCTCGACGCGTTGCTGACCGCCGAGTCCGGCGCCTACCTGGTCGGCCACGGCGATCAGGCCCGCATCGCCGCCGCTCTCGGCGGGCGCGAGAGCACGGTCCCGAACGTGGCCGGGGAGGGAGTGCGGGAGCGGGTCGCCGCGGAGGTGCGCACCCTGCTGAAGCTGCCCGCCGACCGGCTGGGCCCGGAGGACCGGTTCGGGGACGTCGGGATGGACTCCGTCCAGACCGTCCGCCTGGTCAACCGTCTCAACGAGGTCTACGGACTCGCCCTGACACCGGTGGCGGTCTACGAACACCCCACGGTAGGAGAACTGAGCCAGTACCTGACGACCCGTGAGCGAGTGGTCGAACCGGCGCCCCCGGCCGGTGCACCGGACCTGCCGACGGCTTCCCTCGCCCCGAGCGGCGAGCCCCGACGTCCGGTGCCCACCGGCGCGGAGCCCATCGCCGTCATCGGCATGGCCGGACGCTTCCCCGGTGCGGGAGACGTCGACGAGTTCTGGGCCAACCTCGTGGCCGGACGGGACTGCGTCGGCTCCGCCGCCGGGGACACGCACGGCGAGCGGGTCGGGGGCCCGGTGCGGTCCTGGGCGGACGGGGCCGGACCGCGGGGCGGCTTCCTCGCCGACGTGGACGCCTTCGACGCGGAGTTCTTCGGCATCTCCCCGCGCGAGGCCGCCCTCATGGACCCCCAGCAGCGACTGTTCCTCCAGACGAGCTGGCACGCCATCGAGGACGCCGCACTCGACCCGCGCACCCTCGCCGGGACCCGCACGGGCGTGTACGTCGGCGTCACCCTCAGCGACTACACCGAGCGGCTCACCCGCAGCGGCGACACCGGGCACCCGCACCTCGCCACCGGAAACGTGCACAGCATCATCGCCAACCGGGTCTCGCACCAGCTCGACCTGCGCGGCCCGAGCGAGGCCGTCGACACCGCCTGCTCCAGCTCCCTGGTGGCACTGCACCACGCGGTCACGGCGCTCCGCTCCGGCGACTGCGACATGGCCCTGGCCGGAGGTGTCAACGTGCTCCTGACGCCCACCTACTTCGCGTCGCTGACGGGCGCGGGAATGCTCTCGGCGACCGGCCGCTGCCACACCTTCGACAAGGCAGCCGACGGATACGTCCGCGGGGAGGGCGGGGCCGCGGTGCTGCTCAAGCCGCTCGCCCGGGCCCTCGCCGACGGCGACCCCGTGCACGCCGTTCTGCGCGGCATCGCCGTGGGCCACGGCGGCCGGGCACACTCCCTCACCGCGCCCCGCCCGTCCGCTCAGGCCGAGGTGGTGACCGCGGCGCTCCGCGACGCCGGGGTGCCGGGCCACTCGCTGGCCTACGTCGAGACGCACGGTACCGGCACGGCCCTGGGTGACCCGATCGAGATCGAGGGACTGCGCACGGCTCTCGGCGGCGCCGGCGAACGGCCGGACGGGTGTGTCCTGGGCGCGGTCAAGGCGTCCGTCGGCCACCTGGAGTCGGCCTCCGGGCTGGCCGGGCTGATCGCCGTCGTGCAGGCGATGCGCCACCGCACACTGCCGGGCACCCCGCACGTGACGGAGGTCAACCCCCACGTCGACCTGTCCGACGGCACGCTGCGGCTCGCCACCCGCCCGGAACCCTGGGAACGACGCGACCCACAAGAGCCCCGGCGGGCCGGCGTCAGCTCCTTCGGCTTCGGCGGCACCAACGCCCACGCCGTCCTGGAAGAAGCGCCGCAGACCCCGGCCGAGCCGGTCACGGAACCCGGGCCGCAGGTCGTCACGCTCTCGGCCATGGATGACGAGCGGTTGCGCGTCTACGCGGAGCGCCTGCACCGTTTTCTCACGGACACCGACACCCCGCTGGCCGACCTCGCCCACACCTCCCGCACCGGGCGCACCCCGCAGCGCCGACGGCTGGCGCTGATCTGCCGGGACACGGCCGAACTGCGCGCGAGACTCGCCGACTTCCTCGCCGGCCGGGAGCCGGACGCACCGCTCTCGAGCCCGGTTCCGGCCGCCCTGGCCGACGCCGTACGCGCGTGGACGGCCGGCGGCACGGTGGACTGGTCGGCGCTCTTCCCGCAGGGCGGACGGCGGGTGCGGTTCCCGGTGTACCCGTTCGACACCGGCAGGCGGTACGGTCCGCCCGGTGCGGCGAGCGGCACCGGCGAGGGAGCGATCGAGCACCGTCACGACGACGCCGGCCGCCCTGGCCCCGCTACCGCCGCTGATGCGGAGGCGGTCCCCCAGGAGGCGCCCCACGGCCCTAGCCCTCAGACTCCTGTCGGTACCGACGCCCACCGGGCGGACGGGGCCGGGCCGCAGAGCGCGGGAAGCGAGGTCCGGTACGAGCCCGCGCTGCTGGTCCGCTCGTGGGAGACCGTGCGGGCGACGCCCGCCGTGCCGGACGGGCGCCGGCCGGTGTGCGTGCTGCTGCTCGGCCGCGACACCACGCTGCCGGTGACCGCCGCGCTGCCTGGCGCCGACGCGGCCGAGTGGATCGTCGTACGGGAGCTGTCGGCGCTGCCCCGGCTCGGCCCTGACGAGTACGATCTCGACCCGGACGACGGCGCGTCGGGACGTGCACTGGGCGAGCGGCTGCGCGCGGCACATCCCCGGCTGGACGCGGTGGCGGACCTGACGGACCTGGCCGGGGCACAGCGCCTGAACGGCCAGCTGGGCCGCGTGGGTCTGCTGCAGTCGCTGGTGTCCGCCGCCGACGGCCGGCCCTTGCGGCTGCTGCACCTCACCTCCGGCGCGGCCGACTCTCCCTGGCCCGCCGCCGCCCGGATGGCATGCCTCGTCCGCTCGCTCGGCGCCGAGTACTCCCACGTGTCCGCCACCACGGTCACCTGCGACACCCCCGCCGGTGACGGCGAGGCGCTGCTGCGCCTGGTCGAGAGCGAACTGGCCCTCGAGGCGGGCGAAGCGGAGGTGCGGCTGGGCGACGGCCGGCGGCTCGCCACCCGGCTCGTCCGCCTGCCGGACACGGAGCAGACGCAGGTGCGCGTCGATCCGTCCCGCACGTATCTGATCACCGGAGGCACCGGCGGGCTGGGTCTCGCGGCAGCCCGGCGACTGGCCGAACGCGGCGCCAGGCGGCTTGCGTTACTCGGCCTGCGTCCGCTGCCGCCGCGCTCCGCGTGGGACACGGACACCTCCGACGAACGCTTGGCCGGACTCCTGGAGCTGGAACGAAGGGGAGTGCGACTTGCCGTACATACAGGTGAGTTGACCGACCTGCGAGCATTCCTCGGCCGGGTGCGGAGTGAACTCGGGCCCATCGGCGGTGTCCTGCACTGCGCGGGATCCGTCGACCACCGCACCCCCGCACTCGTCCACAAGGACCCGGCCGCCGTCCGGGACACCTGGCAGCCCAAGGGAGAGGGGCTCCTGGCGCTGCTGGACGAGCTGCGCGAGGACGCACCGGAGTGGATCGTCCTGTACTCCTCGCTGTCGGCCACTGTGCCGGAGCTGGCCGTGGGGATCGCCGACTACGCCGCCGGCAACGCCGTACTGGACGCCGTGGCCGAACGGAGCGCCGGGCCCACCCGGATCCTCTCCGTCGCCTGGGGCAGCTGGTCCGGAGCCGGCATGGGCGAGGTACGCAGCCCCCGTTACACGGCGCACGGCTTCGCCCCGCACACCGTCGACCAGGGCCTGGACCTCCTGGAAACCGCCCTGGCAACGGGCCGCTCCCACTGCGTGGCGGCCGCGGTCGACCCCACCGTGTGGCCCGCACCGGCCACCCCGCCCGGAGCCGAGGAGGAACCCGTGACCGAGCAGGACCCCGGTGACGTGACACAGCCGGCTGTCGCCGCGGCCGTCGCCCGACTGCTGGCCCGCGCCCTGCTGATGCCGGTCGAGCGGGTCGGCCCGGACACGCACTTCACCCAACTCGGTGTCGACTCCATCCTGGTGGCCAACATCGTGGCCCAACTCGACGATCTCGTGGGGGAGTCGCTGTCGCCGTCCCTGGTGCTGGAGCATCCGACGTCCGCCCGGCTGGCCGCCTACCTCCTCGAACACCACGCGACGGGCACCGCCCGGTGGATCCGGGGCGAGAGCGGCTCCGAGCCTGCCCCGGCCGGCGATCCGGTCGCCACCACCGGACAACGAGGCACGGCTACCGTTCCCACGGCATCGGGTACGTCGGAGACCGGCGACCACCTCGTCGCCGTGATCGGTGCCGCCGGTCGCTATCCGGGCGCACCCGACCTGGAGCGGTTCTGGCAGTTGCTGCGGGACGGCCGGAGCGGCATCGCCGAGGTGCCCGCCTCCCGCTGGGACCACCGCCGGCTGTGGGCACCCGAGCGGGCGCCGGGCCGCAGCGTCAGCAAGTGGGGCGGATTCCTGGACGGCATCGAGGAGTTCGACCCGGAGTTCTTCGGCATCGACCCGGCCGACGCGAGCCACGTCGACCCGCTCGTACGGCTGTCGCTGGAGACGGTGGAGGAGACCCTGCGCGACGCGGGCTACTCCCGGGAGGACCTGGCCGGACGGCGGATCGCGTTCTTCATGGGATCCGGCACCAGCACCTATGGCAGCCGGGTGGCCGTCCCGCACCGCAACTCGGTGACCGGCCTCAACCAGAACTTCATCGCCGCCCACGCCGCCCACGTCTACGACCTGCGTGGACCCCACGTGACCGTCGACAGCGCCTGCTCCTCATCGCTGACCGCGCTCCAACTGGCCCTGCGCGCCCTGACCGCCGGGGACTGTGAGGCCGCGCTGGTCGGCGGCGGCGACCTGCTGCTGGACGAAACGCCCTTCCTGAAGCTCAGCGCCTCCGGGGCGCTCTCACCCGACGGTGCCTGTCATGTCTTCGACGCCACCGCCAACGGCATCGTGCTCGGCGAGGGCGTCGGGGCGGTGCTGCTGAAACCCCTCGCGCGGGCACTCGCCGACGGCGACCGGATCCACGCCGTGATCGAGGCCTGCCTGCTCAACAACGACGGCCGCACGATGGGCCTGACCACCCCCAACCCGCAGGCCCAGGAGGAGCTGGTCGCCGACACACTGGCCGCCGCCGGGGTCACCGCGGACACGGTGACGTACGTCGAGGCGCACGGCACCGGCACCATGATCGGCGACCCGATGGAGCTGCAGGCGCTGACCCGCGCCTTCCGCCGCACCACGGAGGCGGTGGGGCACTGCGCGGTGGGCAGCGTGAAGTCCAACGTCGGCCACCTGCTGATGGCCGCCGGCATGGCCGGGCTGCACAAGGTGATCCTCTCGCTCGTCCACGGGACCATTCCGCCCACCCTGCACTGCGAGCGGCCCAACCCGCGCTTCGCCTTCGACACCTCGCCGTTCCGGCCGGCGCTCTCCGCCCAGCCCTGGAGACCGGCGGGCGGCGCGGTGCGGCGGGCCGGGCTGAGCGCCTTCGGGTTCGGCGGCACCAACGCCCATGTGCTGCTGCGCGAACTGCTCCCCGAGGAACGGCTCGCGTACCGGCCCCGCCGCAACCCGCTGCCGCCCGCCGAATACCGCCGCACCCGCCACTGGCTCGACCGCCCGGGGGCACCGGAGCAGCCGCGCCCGGCACCCCGACCACTGCTCGCACTCGAACCTGAACCGGGCCTGCCCAGGGCGACCGCCTCGCCGCAGCCGGGCCCGACCGTGCCCGCAGCGCCGCCGTACCGAGAGCCGTCCACGGCTGCCGTACCGCCGTACCGAGGGCCGTCCGCGGCCGTCGTACCTCCGTTCCAGGAGCCGGCCGTCGTACCTCCGCCCGGGCCCTCCGGCCCTTCCCTCCCCGAACCCCGTCACCGGCCCGCCGACGTGGTCCGCAGGCCCATGCTGGAACTCCACGAGGAGCTGACCTGACCCATGTCGACCATGGTCGATCCCCGCTTCGAGGCCGATCAGCACCGCCTGGCCGGCCGTCACCTGGTCACCAGCGTCACCGCCCAGGACGAGATCGTGCGCGGCCACCTCGTGCACGGCACCCCCGTCCTGCCGGGCGTCTTCTTCCTGGACCTGGTCCTTCGGCTGCTGCGTCATGCCGGGGTGGACCCGGCCGCGGCCGAACTGCGCCGCTGTCTGTTCATCGCGCCCGTGGTCGCCGCGGGAGACCGGGACCGGCAGCTGCAGATCGCCGTGGACTCCCCGTCCCCGCAGGGGGTGCTGCCCGTGACCGTGCGCAGCAGACCGGTCAGCGGGGGAGTCGTGCTCGATGAGGCCTGGGAGACCAACTTCCAGGCCGAGATCCGGCTGTCCGTGCCCGAACCGGCCGGACGCGTCGACACCGACCGGCTGAAGGCCGCCGCCGACCAGGTCTGCGACGCGGACGCGCTGTACGCCTTCGCCCGCCAGGTCGACATCCACCACCGCGACTTCATGAAGGTGGACGGCACCGTCCACCGCGGCGACGGCTTCTCCCTCGGCGACGTACGGCTCGGCCCCGAGGCCCAGGAGTACCTGGACCACTTCTACATCCACCCGGTCACCCTGGACTTCTCCACCCTGGTGCCCTTCCTGCAGTTCGAGCCCGCGCAGCGGGAGCGGGCCGCGCGGCCCTTCATCCCGATCTACATCGAGTCCTTCCGCGCCCACGGCCCGCTAGGCGCCGCCGCCCAGGTGTACGTGCCGCGCCTGGAGCAGCGGGAGCTGGACGCCGAGACCGTCACCGCCGACCTTCACATCTGCCACCCCGACGGCAGCGTGGTCGCCCGGATCACCGGGTTCCGCGCCAAGCGGGTGCGCACCGCCGACCTCATCACCCGGCTCGCCGCAGGCGCCGCGGCCACCGCGCAGACGCCGCCGGTGCCGCGCCCGCTGCCGCCGGCCGAGCCGACCACCGAGGGGGAGCGCAGCCTGGAGAACGTCATCAGCGACCTGGTGGCGGAGGCGCTGGGCAGCGGCGACGCGCCGGTCGACCAGGACCGCGGGTTCTACGACCTCGGCCTGGACTCGGTGAACCTGCTGACCATTGCCGTGTCCCTGGAGAAACTGCTCGGCACCGAGCTGTATCCGACCCTGCTGTTCGAGTACCCCACCGTGAACAGTCTGGCCGCCCATCTGCGTGGCCAGGGCCACACGCTCGGCGGCACGCCCGCCCCGCAGGAACCCGCCGACCCGGCACCCGCCGTCCAGGCACCCGCCCCCCGGGCCGAGGTCACCGAGGCACACCCGCCCGAGCCCGTACCCGGCGCGGGCGAGGAGCCCATCGCCGTGATCGGTCTCGCCGGACGCTACCCGGGCGCGGCCGGCATCCGCGAGTTCTGGCAGGTGCTGCGGGACGGGCGGGACTGCGTGACCGAGGTGCCCCCCGAACGCTGGGACCACGCACCCTGGTTCGCACCCGGCCGGCACATCAGCGGCAAGACCCACGGCAAGTGGGGCGGATTCCTCGACGGCGTGGAGGACTTCGACCCCTTGTTCTTCAACATCTCACCGCGCCAGGCGGAGTTGATGGACCCGCACGAGCGGCTCTTCCTGGAGACCGCCTGGCAGACCGTCGAGGACGCCGCGTACACCCCCGAGGAACTCGGCCGGCAGACCGGGGGCGCGGTCGGCGTCTTCGCCGGCGTCATGTGGAACGACTACCAGCTCCACGCCCTGGAACAACTCGCGCGCGACAACCCGCAGATCGTCGCCTCCACCTTCTCCCTCATCACCAACCGCGTCTCCTACGCCTTCGACTTCCGCGGCCCCAGCGTCTCCCTCGACACCGCCTGCTCCTCCTCCCTGACCACCATCCACCTGGCCTGCGAGGCGATCCGGCGCGGCGAGTGCCGGGCCGCCCTCGCCGGTGGCGTCAACCTCTCCCTGCACCCGTTCAAGTACCTCCGGCTCGCCGAGAACAACCTGCTGTCCACCGACGGCCGCTGCCGCGTCTTCGGCGCCGGCGCCGACGGTTACGTGCCCGGTGAAGGCGTCGGCGCGGTGCTGCTGCGCCCGCTGGCCGAGGCCGAGGCGGCGGGGGACCACATCTACGGCGTCATCCGCGGCTCGGCCGTCCAGCACTCCGGCCGCACCAGCGGCTTCGCCGTGCCCAGCCCGGACGCGCAGGGCAGGGTGGTGCTGGAGGCGCTGCGCCGCGCCGACGTCGACGTGGAGACCATCACCAGCGTCGAGGCGCACGGCGCCGGCACCACGCTCGGCGACCAGATCGAGATCGCCTCGCTCACCAAGGCCTACCGGCGCTCCACCGACCGACGCGGCTTCTGCGCCGTCGGCTCGCTGAAGTCCAACGTCGGCCACCTCGAAGCCGCCGCGGGCATCGCCGCCCTCACCAAGGTGCTGCTGTCGATGCGGCACCGCACGATCGTGCCCACGCTGCACACCGAGCGCCTCAACCAGGAGATCCGCTTCGACGACAGTCCGTTCTACGTGGCGCGGGAACGGCGAGAGTGGCCGCAGGCCGTCGACCCCCGCACCGGACAGCCCGCTCCGCGCCGCGCCGGGATCAGCGCCTTCGGCTTCGGCGGGGCCAACGTCCACATGGTGGTGGAGGAGTACACCGGCGACCAGGGCGTACGGCCCGACGCGCCCACGGGCCCCCAGGTCGTCCCGCTGTCCGCCCGCACCCCCGAGGCGCTGCGGGCCCAGGCGGAACAGTTGCGCCGTTTCCTCACCGAGGAGCCGGAGCTGCCGTTCGGCGACGTCGCCCACACGCTGCGGACCGGCCGCCGCGCCCTGGAACACCGGCTCGCGGTGGTGGCCCGCGACACGGCCGAGCTGGTGGACCTGCTCACGGCCCACGCCGCCGGACGGGGCGACTCCGGGCGGGTCTTCACGGGCCGGGCCGGACGGGACGGCGGCGGCCGGGCGGACGGCACCGACCCGGCCCGCACCGCCGCGGCCTGGGTCCGTGGCGCTGACGTGGACTGGCCGGCGTACGCCGGACGACGGGTGTCGCTGCCGACGTATCCGTTCGAGCGGAAGCGGTGCTGGATACCGATGGACGCGGGTGTGGGTGCGGGTGCGGGTGTGCGTGCACCCGCGGCTGATCGTGCCGGCGCCGACGGTGCCGTGACGGCTGCTCCGGATTCCGTGGCCGCCGCCCAGGCTGTCGCGCCCGCCCACGCCCCCGGCACCGCGGAGCCGACGGCGCCGACAGCCGCCGACCGCAGCCCGGCCGCGGCGGCCGCGGCACCCACCGCCCCGCGCCCCACCGTGCCCGGCACTGCCCCCGCCGACTCCGGTGCCGCCCCCGCCGTACCGGACGGCCTGCTCGTCTACGAACCGGTGTGGGCACCCGGCCCCCTGGCGGGCGGCGCTCTGCCCGACGGTGTGCTGCTGGTGCTGGACGACGACCCCGGGCGGGTGGCCGAACTGCGCCGAAGGGTGGCCCGGGTGGTCGCCGTGCGCCGCGGGGCCGGCTTCGCCCGCACGGGCGCCGACGAGTTCACCGTCGACCCGGTGGCCGAACACGACCACCGGGCGGTCGCCGACGCGCTGCGCGCCGAAGGCGCCGACCCGGTGGCCGTCCTGGACCTGTGGCCCCTCGCGGCACGGCATGACCCGGCCGAGGCCCGTGACACCGCCTTCGCCCTGTCCCGCGCCTGGCTGACGTCCTGCAAGTCCCCGCTGCCGGTGCTGTACGCCTACGCGGCCGACGGGGAGGACCCCGAGCACGCGGCCGTGGGCGGCCTGGCGCGCGGAGTGCGGCGCGAACAGCCCAAGCTGGCGCTGAAGACGGTGTGGCTGGATCCGGCCCTCGGCATCGAGGATCAGTGCGGCGCGCTGCTCGGCGAGGTCGTGGCCTCGCAGGACATCGAGGTACGGGTGCGCCCCGCGGGACGCGAGGTGCTGGGCTTCCGGCGGGTGGCGGCCGCCGACGGACCGGCCGTCCCGCTCGCCCGGGACGGCGGCACCTACCTGATCACCGGGGGCGCCGGCGGCCTGGGCCGGCTGGTCGCCCGGCACCTGGCCGGACGGGCCCGGGTCAACATCGCCCTCCTCGGGCGGTCCGCGCAGGGCGCGGAGCAGTCCGCGGCGGTCGCCGAACTCGCCGCGCTGGGTGCGCGGGCCCGCTACTACTCCTGCGACGTCACCGACCGCGGCGCCGTCGCGGACACCGTCCGGGCCGTCGTGGCCGACCTCGGCCCGCTCACCGGCGTTCTGCACGCCGCCGGAGTGGTCGAGGACGGACTGCTGCTCAACAAGGACTTCGCCGGGATCCAACGGGTCACCGCGCCCAAGATCCTCGGCACGCGTTTGCTGGACGAGGCCACCCGGGACGCGCGGCTCGACTACTTCCTGCTGTTCTCCTCCACCACCTCGGTGCTCGGCACCGTCGGCACCACCGACTACACCACCGGCAACCGCTACCTCGACGCCTTCGCCCACCACCGGCAGGCGCTGCGCGCCCGCGGCGAACGCCACGGCCGCACCCTGTCTGTCAACTGGCCCCTGTGGGCGGACGGCGGCATGCGGATCAACCCCGCGGTGGAGGGGCCGGTGCTGGAGGTCAACGGCCTGGAACCACTGAGCACGGCGGACGGCCTGGCCGCGCTGGAGTTCGCCCTCCGGCACCGCGCCGCCCAACTGGCCGTGTTCCGGGGAGACGTACGACGGCTGGAGCAACGGCTCACGCTGCACCCCGCCGAGCCGCGTGTACCGCGGCCCGGGACCGACGCCGACGCGCTCTGCCGTGAACTGGCGGACCTCTTCGCGGACGTGCTGAAGGTACCGGTGGAGGATCTCGACCCGGAGGAGGACCTCGCCGACTACGGGGTGGACTCCATCGCCGCGATGCGCGTGCTGGACATCCTCGAACAGCGCTACGGCACCGCTGTCGTCCCGTCCGTCGTCGCCCGCCGCCGCACCCTGCGCGCGCTCGCCGACCACCTGGCCGACGAACTCCCGGCGCCGGCCGGACCACCGACCACCGAACCGGACGCCCTCACTCCGGAGCCGGCTCCCCCTGCTGCCGTACCGACCGCGTACGCCTCCCTCGGAGGACGGCGGTCCGCGTCCGGGCGTATCGCCGTCGTGGCCGCGGCGGTTCGCGTACCCGGTGCCTCTTCCGTCGAGGACTTCTGGCAGAACCTCGTGCGCGGCATCCACTCCGTCTCCCGCACCGCCGCCGACCGCTGGTCCCCGGCCTGGTTCGAGGGAGCCGACCCGGACGTCGTCGACGCGGCCCGCTGGGGTGGATTCATCGACGGCATCGACCGCTTCGACGCCGAGTTCTTCGGCATCAGCGAGCAGGACTCCGCATGGATGGACCCGCAGCAGCGGCTCTGCCTGGAGCTGGCGCAGGAACTGCTCGACCGGGCCGGCTACTCGCGCAAGGAACTCGCTGGTGAACGCGTCGGAGTCTTCCTCGGTGTCGGCGCCAACGACTACGTCCGCCGCAACTGCATCGGCGGCCCGCCCACCACCCCGCAACTGTTGGTCAGCGCCCTGCCCAACATGGTGGCAACCCAGATCAGTCACGTCTTCGACTTCCGCGGCCCGTCCCTGGCCGTGGACACGGCGTGCTCGTCCTCATTGGTCGCCGTGCACCAGGCCGCGCAGAGCCTGCTCGCCGGAGAGTGCGACCAGGCCGTCGCCGGCGGCTGCGAGCTGCTGCTCGACCCGTTCGTCTATCTCGGCCTCGGCCGGGCGGGCGTGCTCTCCCGGGACGGCCACAGCCGGGTGTTCGACCGGGAGGCCACCGGCACGGTACCCGGGGAGGGGCTCGGGATGGTGCTCCTCAAGACCGAGGAACAGGCCCTGCGCGACGGGGACCAGGTGCTCGCCACCCTCCTCGCCTCCGCCGTGAACAACGACGGCCGCACCCTCGGCCTGACCGCGCCCAGCCACGAGGCCCAGACGGACCTGCTGCGCACCGCGCTGCGGGCGGCCGACATCGACTCCTCCAGCATCGGCTACCTGGAGGTCAACGGCTCGGCCAGCCGGTTCGGCGACCCGATCGAGATCCACGCGGCGGCCGAGGTCTACGGCGGCCCGGGCAGTGGCACGCAGCACTGCGCCGTCGGCTCCGTGAAGTCGAATCTGGGCGCGCTCCTGCACGCGGGCGGCATCGCCTCGTTCGTGAAGACGGTGCTCGCCGTGCAGCACGGCTATCTGCCCGCGACCCTGCACTGTGCCGAGCCGCATCCCCGGCTCGGCTTCGAGCGCACCCCCTTCTACCCCGTGACGTCCGGCCGGCCCTGGCCCGCGCGGCCCGGAACGCCGCGCCGCGCGGCGGTGTCCTCCTTCGGGTTCGGCGGCACCAACTGCCATGTGCTGCTGGAGCAGGCGCCCGACGGGCACACCGCGCGCCGTGTCCCGCTCGCGCTCACCCGGTTCGACCGCCGACGCCGGTGGATCACCGCCGGCGCGGGCAGCCCCGGCAGTGATCTGCCCCCGGCCGGCGCCCCGCACCTCGACGCCTACGAGGAGCCTCCGGCGGCCGTCGCGGACCGCGGCACCGGCACCGTCACCGCTGACGAGGCGAACCGCATGGCCACGGGCGATGCCGTCCTCGACGCCGTCACCCACTACCTCGAAGAACTGGTCCGGGAACGGCTGGGCACCCCGGCCGTCCCCGGCCCGGGCGGTTTCCTCGACCTCGGGCTCACCTCCGCCGACCTGATGGCGCTCAACGACCGCATCGAGAGCGACCTCGGCTGTCCCCTCGTACCGACCGTCTTCTTCCGCTTCCCCGACGTGCCACGGCTGGCCGCACACCTGCGCGCGGAGTTCCCCGAGGAGACCACCCGCCTGGCCCCGGCCGGCCCGGCCCGGACGGCGGCGCAACCGGTCGCCGCGCCGCAGCCCGCACCGGCCCCGCCCGATCCCCGCCCGGCCGCCGACAGCGCCGTCGCCGTCATCGGCATGGCCGGACGCTTTCCCGGCGCCCGTCACACCGCCGAACTGTGGCAGCGCCTGCTGAACGGCGACGACCTCGTCACCGACGTACCGGCTGACCGCTGGGACCACCGGGCGGTGTACGACCCGCAGGGCGGCGACGGCCGTACCGACTGCCCGCGGGGCGGCTTCCTCACCGGCGCCGACCGCTTCGACGCCGCACTGTTCGGCATGTCCGCCGACGAGGCGGAGACGATGGACCCGCAGTCCCGGCTGTTGCTGGAGGTGCTGTGGGAGACCGCCGAGGACGCGGCGGTGGCCGGCCGGCTCCAGGGCTCCGACACCGGCGTGTTCGTGGGCCGCTCCTTCCGCGACTACGAGGAGGAGATGGTCCGCGCCGGCCGCGCGGAGGGCCCGTACGCGCCGATCGGCACGGCGGTCTCCATGTCCGCCAACCGGCCCTCGCACTTCTTCGACCTCACCGGCCCCAGCCTCACCGTCGACACCGCGTGCTCCGGTTCGCTCTACGCCGTCCACCTCGCGGTGAGCGCGCTGCGGCGCGGCGAGTGCCGGATGGCGTTCGCCGCCGGCACCAACCTCATCCTCACGCCCCGCCATTACACGCAGCTGTCCGCGATCGGCGCGCTGTCGCCGAGCGGCGCCTGCCACGCCTTCGACGAGCGGGCCGACGGCTATGTGCCCGCGGAAGCCGTCGCGGCCGTCCTGCTCAAGCCGCTCGCGGACGCGCTGCGGGACGGCGACCCCGTGCACGCCGTGATCCGGGGCAGCGCCGCCAACCACGGCGGCCGGGCCGGAGCCGTCACCGCGCCGAACCCGGCCCGGCAGACCGACCTCCTGCGGGCCGCCTGGAGCGACGCGGGCATCAGCCCCGACACGCTCGGCTACCTGGAGGCGCACGGCACGGGGACCAGGCTCGGCGACCCCGTGGAGATCGACGGCCTCACCGCGGCCTTCGCGGAGCACACCTCCGGCACCGGCTTCTGCGTCCTGGGCACCGCCAAGGCCCACCTCGGCCACACCGAGGCGGCAGCGGGCCTGACCGGCCTCGTCAAGGCGGTACTGACGGTCCGGCACGGCGTGCTGCCCGCCATGCCCGGCTACGGCAACGCCAACCCCTACTGCACGCTCGACGGCGGGCCGTTGCGCATCAACCGGACCACCGAGTCGTGGGAGACGGCCGCCGGGCAGCCGCGCCGGGCCGGGGTCAGCTCGTTCGGCTTCGGCGGCGCGTGCGCCCACGTCGTACTGGAGCAGGCCCCGGCGGCCCAGCGGCGCGTGGTGCCAGCCGAGGGACCGCTCGTGTTCCCGTACTCGGCCGCGGACAACGACCGGCTGCGGGAGGTGATCGCCCGTCAGCGGACCTTCGTGGCCGACTCGGAAGCGCCGCTCGCCTCGATCGCCGCGACGTTGCAGTACGGCCGCTTCCCGCTCGCCGCGCGCGCCGCCGTGGTCGCCACCGACCGTCGCTCGCTGCTGCGCGGCCTGGACGAACTGCTCGCCACCGCACTGACCGGAGACCGGGTGCGTCCCGTCGGCGTCGACCCCATGGGCTCCCCCGTACAGGCCGCCCGCCGGTGGACGGACGGCACCATCGACACCTGGCCGGGAGGCCCGGCGACAGCAGCCCCGCGCACGCCTCTCCCGACGTACCCGTTCGCCCGTGAACGCCACTGGGTGGCGGCGGCGCCGGTTTCGTCCAGCACGGCGCCGGTGACCGCCGCGGGCGCCGACGCCGCGGCCCGACCAGCACCCCTCCCCACCGCCGCGGCGTCCCCCGCGCCCGCCGCCGCGGCCGAGCAGGCCGCCGACGCCTGGCTGCGGACGAGTGCCTACGACGGCCGGCAGATCGCCTCCGCGCTGCGGCAACTCGGTGTCACCGCCGGGCGGATGCTCGACGCCGACCTGCGGGCCCGAGTGGGCGGTGATCCGCTGGCGTCGGGTGCTCTGGACGGGCTGGCCGCCGACCCCTCGTACGACCGGCTGACCCGGGTGATCGAGGGCGTGCTGCGCCGCAGCCGCGCCACCGACCCGAGCCCGTACACCGCGGGCGAGCTGGACGCGCTGCTCGCCCGGCATCCCGAACTCGCCGCCCACGTACGTCTGGTGGCCGAGTGCCTGCCGGCGCTGCCCGACGTGCTGGCCGGCCGGACCGACGCGCTGGAGCTGTATTTCTCCGGTGACAACCCGGACGTCCTCGCCGGCATCTACCGGGGCAACGCCATCGCCGACCACTACAACGAACTCGTCGCCCGCGCCGTCCACGGCTTCGTCGCCGCGCGGCTGGCCGCGGAACCCGGGCGGCCGGTGCGGATCGTCGAGGCCGGCGCGGGCACCGGCGGCACGACCGACCGCGTCCTGCAACTCCTCGCGACCCTGGGCCCGGACGCGGCACGCGTCGACTACCGCTACACCGACGTCTCGGCGTCCTTCTTCCGCGCCGCCGAGCGGGAGTTCGGCGCGCGCGGCGTGCCGCTCCGCTTCGACGTGCTGGACCTGGAGGCGGACCCGTCGGCTCAGGGCTTTGCCCCCGGCTGCGCCGACCTGGTGCTCGCGGCGAACGTCGTGCACGCCACCCGGCGGGTCTCCCGCAGCCTCGACCGGCTGCGGGGCCTGCTGGCCGACGGCGGACTGCTGGTGCTCAACGAGGTCACCTGCAACCTCGACTACCTCGCCCTGATGTTCGGCATGATCCCGGGCTGGTGGGCGTTCGAGGAACCGGCGGAACGCCTGCCCGGTGCCCCGCTGCTGGACGTCCGGCGTTGGCGCACGGCCCTGGAGGGGGCCGGATTCACGGGCGTCCGTCCGCTCGGCGCGGCCGACCTGCCCGAGGACGAACTCGACCAGTCCGTCCTGCTCGCGGCGGCCGTGGGCCCGGCACGCGCACCTGCCATCGGCGACAGCGCGGCCGGCACACCGGCGACCGGAGAGACCACGGCCGTGACACCGCACGCGGGGGAGGCCACGGTCGCCCCAGCGGCCGCCGGACACACCACGGCCGCGACCCCTGCCACCGCGCAGACCACGGCCGCCGCCCTCGACGCTCCGCCCGCCCCCGTCCCGGCCGGTTCCGCGCAAGCCGCGCTGATCGACCACCTCGCCGTCATCTTCGCCGACTTCCTCCGTGTGCCCGTCGCCGACATCGACCCCACCGCGACCTTCGACCGCTACGGCCTCGACTCGCTCGGCGCGATCCAGCTGGTGCGCAGGCTGGAGGGAGACTTCGGGCGGCTGCCCAAGGTGCTGCTGTACGAGTGCACCACCCTCGACGCCGTCGCAGGCCACCTGCGCGAGAACGCCCCCGACGCCTGCGCCCGCCTCACCGCCCCCGCACCTGCGGCGCCCACGGTCGTCCCCGCATCTGCGGCGCCCACGGTCGTCCCCGCATCTGCGGCGCCCACGGTCGTCCCCGCATCTGCGGCGCCCACGGTCGTCCCCGCACCTGCGGCGCCCACGGTCACCCACGCACCTGCGGCGCCCACCGTCGCCCCCGCACCTGCCGCGCCCACCGTCGCCCCCGCACCACAGCCGCAGCCGGGGACCGGCGGAGCGGCGGACGACGACCCCGTCGTCATCGTCGGACTGTCCGCCCGCTTCCCCGGCTCACCCGACCTGGACACGCTGTGGCGCAACCTGTACGACGGCGCCGACCTGGTCACCGAGATCCCGGCGGAGCGGTTCGACTGGCGGCGCGTCTACGGCGACCCGGTGCGCACGGCCGGCCGCACCAACAGCAAGTGGGGCGCCTTCATCGACGGCGTCGACGAGTTCGACGCCGGGTTCTTCGGCATCTCCCCGCTGGAAGCGGACCTGATGGACCCCCAGCAGCGGCTCTTCCTGCAGGCGGCCTGGGCCGCGGTGGAGGACGCCGGACACCGTCCCTCGGAACTGCGCGGCACCCGCACGGGCGTCTTCGTCGGCGCCACCTCGCACGATTACGACGGCCACCTCACGGCGGTCGGCCGCGACCGCGAGGCACACTCCAGCAGCGGCCTCGCGCACTGCATCATCGCCAACCGGGTCTCCTACCTGATGGACCTGCACGGGCCGAGCCAGTCCATCGACACCGCCTGCTCCAGCTCGCTGTTCGCCTTCCACGCTGCCGTGCGGGCCATCCGCGACGGCGACTGCGACCAGGCCATCGCCGGCGGGGTGCACCTGCTCCTCACCGAAGCGCTGTACGTGGCGCTCGGCCAGACCGGCATGCTCTCGCCCACCGGACGTTGCCGCACCTTCGACGAGTCCGCGGACGGTTTCGTACGCGGTGAGGGCGTGGCCGCCGTCCTGCTGAAGCCGCTCAGCCGGGCCCTCGCGGACGGCGACACCGTGCACGCGGTGGTCCGGGGCAGCGGCACCGGCCACGGCGGGCACGTGCAATCCCTCACCGTGCCCAGCCCGGCCGCCCAGGCCGGCCTGATCGCCTCGGTGCTGCGTCGCTCCGGCGTCGACCCGCGCACCGTGACCTACGTGGAGGCGCACGGCACCGGCACCGTGGTCGGCGACCCGATCGAGGTACGGGGGCTGCGGCTGGCTTTCGCCGAACTCACCGGCGCACGGAGCGAGGTGGCCGAACCCTGGTGCGGTCTCGGCACGATCAAGTCCAACATGGGCCACCTGGAGGCGGCGGCCGGCATCGCGGGCCTGGTGAAGGTCGTCCTCGCGATGCGGCACGGCACTCTGCCCGCGAGCGTCCACTATCGACGGCCCAACCCGCTGCTGGAGCTGGACGGCAGCCCGTTCCAAGTCGTCGGCGCCACCCGGCCCTGGGAGCGGCTGAAGGACACCACCGGACGGGACGTCCCGCGCCGGGCCGGGATCAGCTCGATGGGCTTCGGCGGCGGCAACGCCCACGTCGTGCTGGAGGAACCGCCCCGGCGCGAGGACGTCCCCCCGACTGCGCGAGGCCCCCAGCTCGTCGTGCTTTCCGCGCGCGACGAGGACCGGCTGCGGGCAGCGGCCCGCCGCCTGCGGGACCACTTGGATCACCATCAGGTTCCTTTGGCGGAGCTGGCGTTCACGCTCCAGGAAGGGCGCGACGCGATGGCGGTACGGCTCGCCCTGGTCGCCGCCGAGCAGGACACGCTGCGCGAGCAGCTGGACGCCTATCTGACCGGCCGGCCCGGTCGGTACGCCACCGGCACCGCGGTGCCGGGCGCACCACAGCCGGCCGGGCCCGTGCCGGCGGACCTGCTCGAGTGGGGCCGGGCCTGGACGGCCGGCGCAGAGATCCGCTGGTCCCTGCTGCGCGAGCCGGGCGCGACCGTGCGCCGGGTGTCCCTGCCCGCCTACCCCTTCGCCCCGGAACGCCACTGGGCCGATCCGGTGGACGGCCGTCCGGCACACCAGGAGTCGGCCCGCACGGCTCCCCCGGCGCCTGACGGAGGGCTGCAGGACGTCCTGGAGGCCCTGCAGCGCGGTGAGTTGACGGTCGACGAGGTCGACCGGCTGATGACCACGAGCGAGAACGGATCCCACGCATGAGTGCCGACTCCGACTCCCCGCACGGGAGTTCCTTCCGCCGGAGCATCCTCGCCCGGGTCGACGCGGGCGACCTCACGCCCGCCGAGGCCGTCGAACTGCTGAAGCCGGGCGGCCACCACCTCGTCCTCTTCCGCCCGCAATGGGAGCACTGTCCCGCGCAGCCAGTTCTCCGGCCCGACGAGCGGGGCCTGGCGGTGGCGGCGACCGACGCACGGTCCCTCGCCGCCGCTCCGGCCGGCGCCCTGCGCATCGCCCTCGGTCCCGCCGATGCGGCGCCCGAGGACGCCGTCCGCATCACCGACCCGGCCCGCACCTCGGCCTGGGCGGATCTGTGGTCCCGCCGCCGCGCCGCGGGAGAGCCCGTGCGCCGGGCCGTGTTCCTGATCGACGTGCCGGAGCAGGAGGCGGAGCACGCGCTGGATCCCGTCTTCGCGGCCGTGCGGGCGGTCATCGCCGACCGGCAGGGCGGCCCGCTGGACCTCGCCTGCGTGGTCGCCGGGCCCGGCCGGGACGCCGTGGCGTCCGCCCTCGGCGGGTTCTGCCAGATCGCCGGCTTCGAGGACCGCCGGGTCCGCGCCGTCGCCGTCGAGGCGCCCGCCCTGCCCGCCGGGCCGGCCGGCGCGCAGGGCGCCGTCCGGCTGGCGCTCACCGAACTGGCCCTGGCCCGGCCCGGAGCGGCCCAGGTGCGCCACGACAGCGCGGGGCGGAGCAGGCGCACGGTCCTGCCCGCCGAGGCACCGCCCGCGGACCGGCCCGTCTTCCGGCAAGGCGGCAGCTATCTGATCACCGGAGGCGCCGGCGGCATCGCCCTGCGCCTCGCCGAGCTGCTCGCCGACCGGTATGGTGCCCGGTTCGTCCTGATGGGCCGGTCCCAGCCGGGCGAGCGGCATCGCGCGGCCTGCGCCCGCATCGCCGAGCTGGGTGGAGCAGCCCGGTACGTGCGCGGCGACGTGCGCGACCTCGCCGACGTCGAGGCCGCCGTCCAGCTCGCCGTACAGGAGTTCGGCGCCCTGCACGGCGTACTGCACTCCGCGGGCATCAACAACGACACCTACGTGGTCAACAAGGACCCCCGCGACATCGACGCCGTGACCGGCCCCAAACTCGCCGGCGCCCGCAACCTCGACCTCGCCACCGCCGGTCTGCCGCTCGACTTCCTGGCGCTGTTCTCCTCCACGGCCGCCTACCTGTGCATGGCCGGGCAGAGCGACTACGCCGCGGCCAACCGGGGCCTGGGCGGGTTCGCCGCGGCCCGCGAGGCGCTGGTCGCGCAGGGCGCCCGCAGCGGCCGTACCGTGTCCGTGTGCTGGCCGCTGTGGAGCGGCGGCGGCATGGACCTGGAGGCGAGCGACAAGCGGGTCCTCCAGGAACTGCAGGGCATGGTGGCGATGCCGCCGGCGGAGGGCCTGGCCGCGCTGGAAGCGGCCGTGCGCGGCGAGGGCCCCGAATGGCTCGTCGTGTACGGCGACCGGGCCCGCGCCGAGGACTTCGTCGCCTCCCGGATGGCGGACCGGACCGACGCCGACGGGGACGGCGCCGACCGCGAACAGCCCACGGACAGCGACGACTTGACGGCCGCCGCCGAGGGATGGCTGCTGCGCCTGGTGTCGGACACGGTCCGGCTGCCCGCCGGACGGCTGCGACGCGACCAGGAGTTCTCCACCATCGGAGTGGACTCCATCCTGATCCGCAAGCTCACCACGGTCCTCGAGGACGAACTGGGCCCGCAGCCCGTCACCCTCTTCTTCGAGTACCGCAACGTCGCCGAGCTGGCTGCCCACTTGATCCGCACGCACCGCGACCGGCTGGCCCGCCTGCTCTGCGCCGCCACCCCCACTCCCGCCGCCGGCCCGGCCGTGGCTGCCGCCACGGACCCGGAACCCGGGCGCGTACCGGCGGGGGAGCCCATCGCCGTCGTCGGCCTGGCCGGGCGCTACCCGGGCGGCGAGGACCTGGAGGAGTTCTGGCGCTCCCTGTCCGAGGGCCGCGACTGCGTCGGCCCGATCCCGGCGGACCGCTGGGACCACGCCGCCTACCACGCCCCCGGACACCGCAGCCCGGGCATGGCCTACGGCGACCACGGCGGATTCCTGCGCGACGTGGCCCGCTTCGACGCCGCCTACTTCAACATCTCCCCGCGCGAGGCCGAGCGCAGCGACCCCAAGGAACGGCTGTTCCTGGAGGTCGCCGCGAGCGCCCTACAGGACGCCGGCTACTCCCGGCGCCTGCTCCACGCGCGCACCCGCGACGCGCGCGGACGCCACGCCATCGGCGTGTTCGTCGGCGTCACCGGCTCCTCGTACGGGCTGCTCGGCGTCGAGGAGTGGGGCCGGGGCAACCGGGTGATCGCGCCCGCGATGGACTTCTCGGCGGCCAACCGGCTGTCGTACTGGCTGGACGCGCACGGCCCCAGCATGGTCGTGGACACCGCCTGCTCCGCCTCGCTCACCGCGCTCCACCTGGCCTGCGAGAGCCTCAGGTCCGGGGAGAGCCGGATCGCCGTCGCCGGCGGTGTCTGCGTCAATGTCCACCCCAGCAAGTGGGTTGTCCTGTCCGAGCTGCGGATGCTCGCCCCCGGCGGGCGCTGCCAGGCCTTCGGCGCGGGCGGCGACGGGTTCGTACCCGGCGAGGGCGTCGGCGCGGTCGTCCTGAAGCCGCTGTCCGCCGCGCTCGCCGACGGCGACCCGATCCGCGGCGTGATCCGCGGCACCGCCGTCAACCACGGCGGCCGCACCAACGGCTACACCGTGCCCAGCCCGCAGGCCCAGGGCTGGGTCGTCGCCGACGCCCTGCGCGCCGCCGGCGTCGACGCCCGCGACGTCGGCTACGTGGAGGCCCACGGCACCGGCACGCCGCTCGGCGATCCCATCGAAGTGGAGGGTCTGCGCCGCGCCTTCGGCGAGTACACCGACGCCACCGGCTTCTGCGCCCTCGGCTCCGTGAAGTCCAACATCGGACACGCGGAGTCGGCGGCCGGCATCGCCGGGCTCACGAAGATCCTGCTGCAGATGGAGCACGGCACCCTCGTGCCCACCCTCCACTGCGCCGACGAGAACCCGGCGCTCGACCTCGCCCGCACCCCGTTCGTGCTGCCCCGCACGGCCCGTCCCTGGCAGCGCCCCGAGGGCGGGTCGCGGCTGGCCGCGCTCAGCTCGTTCGGGGCCGGCGGCGCCAACGCGCACGCGGTCGTGGACGAGTACGTCCCGGCACCGGACCACGAGAGCCCCGCGCCCGGCGGACCCGAACTGATCGTGCTGTCCGCCGGCAGCGAGGAGCAACTGCGGTCCGTGGCGGCGCGCCTGGCCGCCCGGCTCGAACAGCCGGACGCCGCCGCCCTGCCCCTCGCCTCCCTCGCCGTAACCCTGCAGCAGGGCCGCGACCACCTCGCCCACCGGCTCGCCCTCGTCACGCACAGCGTCACCGGCATCACCGCCGCCCTGCGCGACCATCTCGCCGGCCGCGAGGTCCCCGGCCTGCGCACCGGCCGAGCCGACCTCGCCGCCCCGGCCGAAGACAACCCCGACCGCCTGCGCCAACTGGCCCGGCACGGCTCACCCGACGAACTCGCCCGCGCCTACACGGCGGGCGCCGACATCCCCTGGGAACAGTCCGACCGCCCGGGCGTACGACGCGTGGCGCTGCCCACCTACCCGTTCGCGGGGGCACGGCACTGGATCCGGACGACCGCGAACGGGGCCGAGCGCGGGGCCGGGAATACGGCGAACGGGGCTGAGCAGGGGAGCAGGGCGACGGTGAACGGGGCCGAGCGCGGGGCCACGGCGACGGCGAACGGGGCCGAGCACAGGGCCAGGATGACGGCGAACGGGGCCGAGCAAGGGGACCCTGCGACCGTCTCCGTGGACGGAGCCACCATCGTCACCGTCCGTCTCGCTCCCACCGACCCGCTCGTCGCCGACCACCTCGTCGACGGCCGGCGGATCGTCGCGGGAGTCCTCCAGCTCGAACTCGCCCGGGCCGCCACGGCCCCACAGGCCGCCGCGGCCCTTACGGACGTGCGCTGGCGGGTGCCGCTGGAGGTCGCCGAGGACGGCACCGACGTGCGGGTGGCCCTGACCCCGTCCGCGAACGGCACGGCGTACGAAATCACCACCGGCGGCGGCGACACGCGCACCGTCCACAGCACCGGCACGGTGGTGACCGGTGGCCAGGAGCCGGTCGGTCGCCTGCCGTTGGACGCCATCCGCGCGCGCTGCCGTACGAGCGTTCCGGGCCGCGAGCTGTACGAGCGGGCAGCCGCCGCGGGACTCGACTACGGGCCCGCCTACCGCCGGGTCCGTACGCTGCTGCGCGGCGAGGGCGAGGCGCTGGTGGAGCTTGAGCCGGCCGACGCCTCGGCCGCTCCCGGCGCGCTGCCCGCCGGGCTGGTCGACAGCGCCCTGCACTCCGTGCAGGGCATCCTGCCCGAGCCCCTCGCCGCTCGCGCCCCCGTCCCGGCGACCGCCGCGGCCGTACGGCTGCTCGGCGACCCGGCGACCGCCCGGCACGCACACGCCGTGCTGGTGCGGGCGGACGACACCAGCGCACGCTGCCAGGTGGTGGTGGCCGACGACGCCGGCCGGCCGGTGCTCGTCCTGGAGGACTTCACCGTCGCGGCCCGGCCCGCTCAGGACCCGATCACCTATCTCAGCCCACGCTGGACGGCGGTCGGACCGTTGGCGCCCGGGCAGGGCGCGCGCGGGCGCGCCCTCGTGCTGTCCACCCCGGACGACTTCGGGCTGGGCGCGCGGCTCGCCCAGCGGTTCCCGGGCGCGCTGACCGCCGACCTGACGCGGCTCGACCCGGCCACCGAACTGCCGCGCCTGCTCGGCGAGGCGGGCCTCGAACCCGATGTGTACTTCCTCGGCGGGGTCGACGCCGTCCGCTACAGCCACGAAGACCTGGCCCATCTGCACCGCAGCCAGCAGTACGGCGCGATCGCCCTGTTCCATCTGGCCCGTGCCCTCGCCACGGCCCGCCCGCACGGGGCCCGGCTGACCGTGGTCACCAGCGGAGTCCAGCAGATCGACCCGGCCCGCGCGGCCGGCAACCCCTTCGCCGCCTCGCTGATCGGGCTCACCCGGTCCCTGGCCCGGGAACTGCCGTTCCTGCGGACCGGTCTGCTCGACCTCGACCCGGCCGACCTCACCGACCTCACCGGACCCTCCGCCGGCGACGGCACCGAGACGATCCTGGACGCGGTCGCCGCGGCCGCCACCACGGGCCCGGTGGCCGAGCGCGCCCTGCGCGGCGGGGTCCTCCTGGAGTGCGACCTGACCCCGGTGGAGCTGCCCGCCGTCGACGAGGAGGCCCTGCCGCTGCGCAAGGGCGGCCGTTACCTGGTGCTCGGCGGCGCGGGCGGGCTCGGCTCGGTGATCGCCCGGCACCTCGCCGAACGGTACGCGGCCCGCCTGCTGCTGGTCGGCCGCCGGCCCGCCGACGCTCTGCCCGCCGGATATCTCGACGGGCTGCGCCGGGCCGGGGCCGAGGTGCACTACGAACCGGCCGACGTGGCCGACCCGGAGGCGATGCGCCGGGTCGTGCAGACGGCCCGTACCCGCTTCGGAGGGCTCGACGGCGTCATCCACTCGGCGTTCGTCCTCGCGGACCGCACCCTGGAGCGGATGGACGAGCCGACCTTCCGCGCCGTCCTCGACCCCAAGGTGCGCGGCACGGCCGTCCTGGAACACGTCCTGGCCGACCAGGACCTGGACTTCCTCGCCCTGTTCTCCTCCGCGATCTCCCACACCGCCAACCCCGGCCAGGCCAACTACGCCGCCGGATCCACCTTCCAGGATGCCTTCGGCCGCTTCCTGGCCGCCCGGCTGGGACGCCGGGTACGGCTGTTCAACTGGGGGTTCTGGGGCGAGAGCGGCTCGGTGGCCACCGACGAGTACCGGGCGCGGATCAGCCGCTCCGGAGTCGAACCGCTCACCGACGAGCAGGGCCTGGCCGCGTTCCGCCGGGTCATGGCCGCCCCGGTCACCCAGATCACACCGATCCGGCTCGCCGCGCCGCCCACCGCAGCCGTACGGCCCCTCGCCCCGGCAAGGGGCCCGGCCCTCGCCCGCGCGGCAGGCCGGGGCGCAGCCGACGCCCTGGCCATCGACACCGCAGGGACTTTGCCGGGCCGCGCCTACGTCGACCGCGTCGAACGACTGGCACGCCTGCAGATCAGCCACGCGCTGCGCGGCCCGGCCGGGGTGCGGGCGGGGGAGTGGACCGACCCGGACCGGCTCGCCGAACGGCTGCGGGTCGCCCCCGGACAACGCCGGCTGCTGGCCGCCGCGTTGACGGCGCTGCGCCACGGCGGGCACCTCACCGCCGACGGCACCGTGACGGACACCGGCGACGACACAGACGCACTGCGCGCCGAGCTGATCGCCGCATACCCGCACAGCGCGGGCGCGCTGGAACTGATCGGCGACTGTGCCGCCGCCCTGCCCGACGTGCTGGCGGGCCGCCGCAGCGGACTGGAGGTGCTGTTCCCCGGTGGCTCCGACCACCGCGTGGCGCCGCTGTACCACGACGACCCGCGGTCGGCCTACTTCAACACCGCCTGCTCCGGCGCCGTACGGGCGGCCGTGGCCCACGTCCTGGACGCCGACCCCGCCGCCCGCGTGTCGGTACTGGAGATCGGAGCCGGCACCGGCGGCACCAGCCGCCCCGTCCTCCAGGCCCTCACGCCCTACGCCCACCGGCTGAGCTACGACTACACGGACGTCGCCACCGGCCTGGTGCGCCGGGCGGAGCAACGCCTGGGCGCCGGCCATCCGTTCGTCCGCTTCCGGGTGCTGGACATCTCCGCCGCGCCCGAGCCGCAGGGCTTCCCTGCGGGTGGCTGGGACGTGGTGCTCGCCGCGAACGTCCTGCACGCCACCCCCGACCTGCGCACCACCCTCGCCCACGCCCGCCGGCTGCTGCGCCCGGGCGGCGTTCTGGTGCTGAACGAGGCCACCCGGGTGCTCGACTCCGTGAACGTCGTCTTCGGTCTGACCGACGGCTGGTGGGCCTACCAGGACGGCGAACTCCGGCTCCCGCACTCGCCGCTGCTGCGCCCCGCCGCATGGCGGGCCGTGCTGGCCGCGACGGGATTCCGGGAGATCGACGCGTACGGCGTGCCCGGCACGCCCGAGGCGGAGTCGGGCCAGCACATCGTGATCGCCGAGCGCGACGGATGGACGGAGAGCACGATGCCGGCCGCCGCGTCGGTGCCAGGGGCGCGGAAACCCGAGAGCGTCGAGGCACGGGTCACCACGCCTGCGGCACCCGTGCCGGCCCCGGCGGACGGCAGCCACGAGCGGGCGGTCGCCTGGCTCACCGCGGCCTTCGCCGAGGCCCTGCGCATGCCGGTCACGGACCTGGATACCGCCGCACCGCTGGAGGTCTACGGCGCCGACTCGCTGATCACCATGGAGATCGCCGACCGCGTCGAGCGCGAACTCGGCGCGGTCACCGGCCCGTTGCCGTTCATCGGCGGGACCATCGACTCCGTCGCCGAGGTACTCGTGGCGCAGGGGCGGTTCACAGGTGAGGGGGCGGGCGGCGGATCACCGACGACGCCGACGGGAGGGCAGGAGCCCGTGGCCTCTCCGGCACCCAGTGGCCTCGCCGTCACCGCTGACGACCGGCGCACCGCCGTAGGACCTCCGTCGCCGGAACCCGGACACCGGCTCGACATCGCCGTCGTCGGAGTCGCGGGACGCTACCCCGGCGCCGACGACCTGGACGCGTTCTGGGAGAACCTCCGTACCGGCCGCCGCTGCCTGCGAGAGGTGCCCGAGGAGCGCTGGACGGTGTCCGAGCACCAGGACGCCCCCGGTCGGCCCCCGCACCGCTGGGGCGGCTTCGTGGACGGGGTGGACCTGTTCGACCCGCTGCCGTTTCGCATGTCGCCCCGGGAGGCGGAGCGGACGGATCCGCAGGAGCGGCTGTTCCTGCGCTCGGTGTGGGAGGCGCTGGAGGACTCCGGCAGCACCGCGGAGCGGCTGGCCGCCCAGGCAGGCCGGGCGGGCGTCGGCGTGTTCGTCGGTGTGTCCGGATCTCCGTACCAGCAGCTCGCGTTCGAACGCTGGGGACGCGGGCAACGGGAGACGCCGCCCGCCGGATCCTGGTCGGTGGCCAACCGTGTCTCGCACGTGTTCGGCTTCGGCGGGCCCAGCCTGGCCGTGGACACCGCCTGTTCCTCGTCGCTGACCGCGCTGCACCTGGCTTGCCAGGCGCTGCGTGACGGCGACTGCGCGGCGGCCGTGGCCGGCGGGGTCAGCCTGATCCTGCACCCGGCCCACCACCTTGCCCTGTCGGCCGCGACCATGCTGTCCTCCGACGGCCACAGCCGTGCCTTCAGCGCCCGGGCCGACGGATTCACCACCGGTGAGGGCGTCGGCGCGGTGATCCTCAAGCCCCTGCACGCCGCCCTCCGCGACGGCGACCGGGTGCACGGTGTGCTGCTCGCCTCCGGGGTCAACGCCAACGGGCCCGCCGGGGCTTACGCGTCACCGGACGCGACCGCGCAGGCCCGCCTGCTGCGCGGAGTCCTCGACCGGGCCGGGCTCACACCGCGCGACATCCAGTACGTGGAGGCGGCGGCGTCCGGATCCCCGCTGGCCGACCCGCTGGAGGCGGCCGCCCTCGCCGAGGTGTACGGCACGCAGGGCGGCGTCCGCGTCGGTTCCGTCAAGCCCGGCATCGGCCACCTGGAAGCGGCCTCCGGTATGGCCCAGCTGACCAAGGTGCTGCTCCAACTGCGCCACGGGCGGCTGGCCCCGACCCCGGACTGCGACCCGGTGCGTGAGGGCGTCGAGGGTCCGGGTCTGCGCCTGGTGCGCGAGGAGACCGAGTGGGCCCGGCCGGCCCAGGGCCCGCGGCGCGCCACCGTCAGTGCCTTCGGCGTCGGGGGCGCGAACGCGCACCTGATCGTCGAGGAGGCACCGCCCGTACCGACTCGCGCGGCAGACGGCGCCGGGCGGCCCCAGGTGGTCGTGGTGTCGGCGCACCGGGAAGAACGACTCCGCTGTGCCGTACGGCGGTTGCGGGACCGGCTGGCGGCCGACGGCGCCGGGGTGCCGCTGCCCGACGTGGCCCGCACCCTCCAGCTGGGCCGGGCCGCACTGCCGTACCGGCTCGCCTTCGTCGCCGAGGACACGGCGGCCGCCGTCGCCGCGCTGACCGCCCACCTCGATGGTCGTGGCGCGGAGCACGGGGTGGTCACCGGGCGGGCGTCTCGGACGCCCCAGCCCACCCCTCCCACCGATCCCGCCCCTCCCACCGACGATCCCGCCGCGCACGCGGCCGCGTGGGTCTCAGGGGCCGACGTGGACTGGACCGAGTACGACCGCGACCAGGACCGCAGGGTCGTCCCACTGCCGCACTACCCCTTCGCCGAGGAGCGTCACTGGATGCCCGACATACCGGCACCTCGCCCGCCGGCGGACACCGCGTCCGTCGCCGTCCCCGAACTCCTGCTCGACAGGGAGGCCGTCCCGGCCGTCGTCCCGCCGCCCACGGAATCCGGCGCCGCGACCGCCGCGGTCGCCCCGGTCCCGTCACGGTCCGGGCACGCGTCCGGTCCGGTCCCCGGGACCGCCGCACTACGGTCGCCGGCCGAGCCCGCGCTGCCCACCGAGCGGGTCCGCGCCGCCGTGGTGGCCGGGATCGGTGAGGTACTCGGGGTCTCCGCCCGGGACCTGGACTTCGCCGACCGGCTGAGCGACTACGGCTTCGACTCGGTGAGCGTGCTGGCCCTGGCCGCCCGGCTGGAATCGGACCTGGGCGTCCCGGTCAGCCCCACGGCCCTGTACGCGGCCCCGGACCTTGCCGGACTGGTCGACCTCCTGGCCGTCACCCCTGCCGGACCCGCGCGGACGACA
Organism: Streptomyces sp. NPDC043427; assembly: GCF_056436655.1. Lineage (NCBI taxonomy): Bacteria > Bacillati > Actinomycetota > Actinomycetes > Kitasatosporales > Streptomycetaceae > Streptomyces > Streptomyces sp. NPDC043427. The sequence goes on from NZ_JBWKCC010000005.1 coordinate 297,191, forward strand.
CCGGAAGCGGTACCGCTGTCACAGGCCGCCGTCGTGGCGGAAGCGGTGCCTCTGTCACCGGCCGCCGAGACGGAAGCCCGGCATCAGCCCCGAAGGGGCTTCGTGCCGATGGCGGGCCCAGTGGAGCCGCGCACCGGACCCGAGCCGGTCGCCATCGTCGGCATGGCCGGCGCCTTCCCCGGCAGCCCGGACCTGGAGTCCTTCTGGGCCAACCTCGTCGCGGGCCGCGATCTCGTCGGCACCGTGCCGACCGGACGGCCGGACGCGAGCACGCCGCGCGGCACCGGCGGCTTCCTCAGCGACATCGACCGGTTCGACCCCGAGTTCTTCCGCATCTCCCCCCGCGAAGCACGACTGATGGACCCCCAGCACCGGCTCTTCCTCCAGGCGGCCTGGCACGCCGTGGAGGACGCGGGCCACGATCCGCACCGGCTCGCCGGGAGCGACACCGGTGTCTTCGTCGGCGTCGCGTCCTCGGAGTACTCCCAGCTGCTGCTGTCGCGCGGGGTTTCGGTGGACGGGCAGATGGCGACCGGCAACGAGCACAGCATGCTCGCCAACCGCCTCTCCTTCCTGCTCGACCTGCACGGCCCCAGCGAGCCCGTCGACACCGCCTGCTCCAGCAGCCTGGTGGCCGTCCACCGAGCCGTCCGGGCCATCCAGGACGGCGACTGCTCGGCGGCCCTCGCCGGCGGGGTCAACCTCATCCTCAACGCCAACGGCTTCGACGCCTTCGGCAGTTCGGGGATGCTCGCCGGCGACGGACGCTGCAAGAGCTTCGACCACCGGGCCGACGGCTACGCGCGCGGCGAGGGCGTCGGCGTGCTGTTCCTGAAACCGCTCAGCCGTGCGGAGGCGGACGGCGACCCGGTCCACGCGGTGATCCTCGGCAGCGCCGTCAACCACGGTGGCCGGGCCACCTCCCTCACCGCGCCGAATCCGGCCGCGCAGTCCGCGGTGATCGGTGCGGCGCTGCGGCGGGCCGGGATCGGTTCCGACACCATCGGCTATGTCGAGGCGCACGGCACGGGAACGGCCCTCGGTGACCCCATCGAAGTGGAGGGCCTCACGCGGGCGTTCCGCGAGAACGGCTGGGACGGCTCCGGCCGCCACTGTGCTCTCGGCACGGTCAAGACCAGCGTCGGCCACCTGGAGACCGCGGCCGGCATCGCGGGCCTGATCAAGACCGTGCTCGCGCTGCGGCACCGTCTGCTCCCGCCGCTGCTGCACCTGGAACGCCCCAACCCCCTGCTGGAACTGGAGCGCAGCCCCTTCCACCTGGTGGACGCCGCCCGGCCCTGGGACCGGCGCACCGTCGACGGCCGCGAGCTGCCACGCCGCGCCGGGATCAGCTCCTTCGGCTTCGGCGGCGCCAACGCCCATGTCGTGCTGGAGGAGTACGCCGACCGCAACCCCGGCCCGGCCGTGCCCGAACCCCAACTGATCGTGCTGAGCGCTGTGGACGAGGAACGGCTCGACGAGTACGCGGCCGGCCTCCTCGCCCACGTCCAACGCGTCCTGATGCGGGGTACCGACGCCGACGTCACGCTGACCGACCTGGCCTGGACCCTCCAGACGGGCCGCCCCGAACTGTCCTGCCGGCTCGCACTGGTAGCGCCCTCCCTCCCCGAACTGGCCGCCACACTGGAGGCCGTGGCCGAGGGCAGGCCCGGCGAGACGGTCTCGCGCGGCCGTTCCGACGGCTCCGCCGACGACCTCTCCCTCGCCGACCTCGACCCGGCCCGACTGCTCGCCACCGGCACCGAAGAGGGCCTGCGCCGCCTCGGCGCCGCCTGGGTCCGTGGCGCCCGCCTGGACTGGTCGGCGCTGCACACCACCCCCCGCCGCCCCGTCCGTCTTCATCTGCCGACCTACCCCTTCGCCCGACAGCGCTACTGGCTGCCGGAGTCGGCCACGCCCGAGGCGACTACGGCCGTGCCCCAGGCGACTACGGCGGTGCCCCAGGCGACCGCGCCCGCGCCCGCGGCGACCATGGCCGCGCCCGCGCCCGCGCCGGCGGTGAGCGAGGCCCGGCGTAAGGCTTCGGCGCCGGAACGGGGCGCGGTTCCGCGGGCGGCGTCGGCGACCCCGGTCCCGGCGCCAATTCCGGATGCGACCCCACAGGGGCCCCGGCCCACTTTGCCCACCGATGGCGTCCAGGACCTGCGCGCCATCATCGCCGAAGGCGTCGGCATGCCCGCCGGCAGCCTCGACGTCGACCGGGACTTCGCCTCGTACGGCATCGACTCCATCGCGGCCCTGCGCATCATGCAGCGCGTCCAGGCCCATTTCGGCGAGGACGTCCCGATGGCCGCCATCTTCGAGTACTCCACGGTTCGCAAGCTCGCCACACATCTCGCACAGGAAGGGCTCACCGCCGGGAGTAGCCAGACACCGCAGAGAAAGCCCGGCAGCACCGCGCAGCCGCAGCCGATCCCGGTCGCCGAGCCTCCGGCCCGGCCCAAGATCTTCGAACTTGCCACTCCCGCTGACGCGGACGCGACCCCCCTCTTCGCCGTCTACGGCGGCACCGGCGAGCTGAGCTGGCTGGCCGGTCTCGACGGCCTGGGCGACGGAGCAGCCGTCCTGGGCGTCCAGGCACCCGGATTCGGCACGCGGCCGCCCGCCCCGGGCGCGTCGATCACCGAGCTCGGGGCCGAGTGTGCCGCGGCGATCCTGGAGACGCTGCCCGCCGGGCCCTTCCGGCTGGCCGCACACGCCACCGGCGGCCTCGTGGCGATGGAGACGGCCCGGGCCCTCGCCCGACAGGGCCACGAGATCGAGCGGTTGACCCTGCTCGACCCCGCCGTCCCCGGCCATGTGGCGACAGGCTCCGAGGGGGATCACCTGCGTGCTGTCGCCCTCGTCCTGGGCGAGGCCTGGGGCGCCCGGGAGTCTCTGACGGACCGGCTGCCGGCAGGCTGCACCGCCGCCGAGGCCGCTCGACTCCTGGGTCAGCTGGCGGAACCGCCCATGCCGGAGGAGAAGTTGGTCGCCTGGCTCTCGGCTGCCGCCACCTGGCACGCGTTGCTCGCCGAAGCTGCGGCTGACTACGCGCCCGCGCCGCTCACCGACCCGGCCCGCACACTGATCGTCACGGCAGCAGACGCCGAACCGGAAGGCTGGGAGCGCCTGATCGTCCCGCCGCCCGTCATGGTCGCACTTCCACACGGTGCAAGCGTGTTGAGTGACCCGGCAGTCGTCACACGACTCCGCACAGCCGATGCTCCCGAAGGGACCACCGGCCCCGAGGAGACCGAGGAGACTGAGGAGAACACGGCGACCGAAGCGGCCACGGCGACCGAAGCGGCCACGGCAACCGAAGAGTTCGACGTGACCGAAGAAGACGGCTCCGCCGAACAGGACGAAGGCGCCCACCTCGTCTCCGTCAACGGCAGCGGACGCCGCCCCGCCACCTTCTGGACCCACCACCTCTTCGGAGACGTCAGCTACTGCGTCTACCTCTCCCGTCACCTCGGCGCCGACTACCCGGTCTTCGCGCTGGAACAGGTGGACTACCAGCTCGCGTTCCGCCACTTCGACGACATCCAGCAGATGAGCGCGGTCTACCTGGCGGCGCTGCGCGGGCGCCGGCCGCGCGGGCCGTACCGGATCGGCGGATGCTCGTTCGGCGGCGTGGTCGCGTACGAGATGACCCAGCAGTTGCTGGCCGCCGGGGAGGAGGTGTCGCACCTGTATTTGGTGGACCCCCTGATGCCCGGCACCGGGGCGTGGGACGGCGTCGACGCGAGCGGTATCGACGAGGGCGAGGGGGAGAACCTGGCGTTGATGCTGATCGGGAACTCCGCCTGCCAGTTGTGGCGGGTGGACGAGCAGATCGGCGTCGAGAAGCTGCGCGGCCTCACGCTGGACGAGCAGTTCGCCTCGATGGCCGAGCACATCGTCGCCAAGTCACCCGCCACCCTGTCCCACGACCACGTGCTGAAGCTGATGCGCAGCAAGTGGGACGTGCTCCAGCTCAACGGCAAGCTCCTCGACGGCTACCAGGCGGTGCCGTTGCCGGCCCCGGTGGACGTCACCGTCTTCCACGCGCAGCGCGGCTTCTCCGCGGCCGGCAATCCGTTCGGCATGCCCGCCATCCCCCGCACCGACGGGGACACCAGCAACGGGCTCGCCGACCTGGTCCCGAAGCGCGATCTGACCGTGCATGTGATGGACGCCGACCACTTCACCATCGTGCTGGAGGAGAACCTGCAGCGGATCGCGGGCCTGCTGGGGCCCTCACTGGACGGGGAGTGAGCGATGGAATTCAGTGTGTACTTCTTCGCCGCGGACGACCGGCAGACCCCGCGCGACCGGTACCGGTTCATCCTCGATGTGGCCCGGTTCATCGACACGCGCGGCTTCCGGGCGATCTGGGTCCCCGAACGCCACTTCCAGGAGTTCGGCGGGAGCTTCCCCAACCCCTCGGTGCTGGCCGCGGCCATCGCCGCCGTCACCGAGCGGATCGAACTGCGGGCCGGCAGCGTGGTCGTACCGCATCACCACCCCGTGCGGATCGTCGAGGAGTGGGCCCTGGTCGACCAGCTCTCCGGCGGCCGGGTGGGGTTGTGCCTGGCCACCGGCTGGCACCGCGGGGACTTCGTGTTCCAGCCGGGCCACTTCGCCGACCGGCGTGAGTACACCCTCGCCGGCATCGACACGCTGCGGGCCCTGTGGCGTGGGGAGACGGTCTCCTTCCCGGGACCGGACGACGGCACGCTGCCCGTGCGCACCTTCCCCCGCCCGTATCAGCCGGAGCTGCCGTTGTGGCTGGTGCACACCTCCAACCCGGGCACCTGGCTGGAGGCCGGTCGCCGCGACCTGGGCGTCCTGACCCTGCTGGACAGCTGGGAACGGCTCGCGGACAACATCGCCGCCTACCGCAAGGCCCGTGCCGCCGCGGGACTCGACCCGGCGGCCGGCATGGTCACCGTCGGCATGCACACCTACCTCGGTGACGACGAGGGCCACGTGTGGGAACTGGTGCGCGATCCGGTACGGCGCTACCTGTCGACGTTCCTCACGCAGAAGCGGAGCGACGACAGTGCCGCCGCCATGTCCGACGCGGAGCAGGAGCAACTGGCCACGCTGGTGGCCCGGGACTTCTACGACCGGCGCTCCCTGCTCGGCACCCCGCGCAAGTGCGCCGAGGTGGTCGAGCGGCTGGCGGGCATCGGCGTGGACGAGGTGGCGTGTCTGGTCGACTTCGGGCTGCCGTTCCCAGAGGTGCTGGCCGGACTGCCACGCCTGGACGCCCTGCGCCGCGCCTGCGGAGCGTCCCCCGGGCGCACCGATCCGCCGTCGCCCGCGCGCCGGTTGGGTGGCTACTACGACCAGTGAGCCGCCGTCGGGACGCGACGGTGCCCCGCCGCTCTAGCGGGGCACCGGATCCTCGAATCAGCCGGCCTGCTCCACCAGCAGTTTCACCACCGATTCCCGGGAGGTCTGGAAGAAGAAATGGTCACCCGGTAGCACGTTGCGGGTGAATTTCCCTGACGTGTGGACCTCCCATGCCTCCAGATCGGAAATTCTGCATTCTGTGTCCGATTCCCCTCCGAATACCGACACCGGGCATTCCAGCGGGGATTCCGCATGGTATTCGTAGGTTTCCTCGACGGTCACGTCCGCGCGCATGGCGGGAACGTACACCTCCTGCATTTCCGCATCGGCCCGCAGGGCGGCCGGAACGCTGTGGCAGCGTGCGTCGAGGGCGTCCAGGAAGCGGTCCACCGGCAGGTCGTGGATGGGTGCGTAGCGGGGCGGGAGGTGCGGTGCGGGCTGTGCGCTGACGGCGAGCAGGGCGGGCAGCCGGCCGTGCTCACGGCGCAGCCGGCGGGCCACCTCGAACGCGATCAGCGCCCCGGAACTGTGCCCGAAGAGGGCGAAGTCACCGGTCAGCGCCGCGGCGCAGGCGGCGGCAGCCGGGCCGGCGAGTTCGCTCATCGACGTGGCGAGCGGCTCCCGGCGGCGCACCTCGCGGCCGGGCAGGCGCAGCATCCACAGCTCGACGTCGGCCGGCATCAGGTCCGCCAGGCCGTGGTACGCGGCGGTTCCGCTGCCGGCCCACGGCACCGCGAGAACGGTCAGCCGGGGACGGGGTCTGCGCCCGGCGCGCAGAAACCAGCGGCCGGGATCCAGCTGAAGTTGAGTCATACGGCGAAATGATAGAGCAGCTCGGTCGGGCAGCGGTCAAGCGTCCGGGAATTTCTCGTGCGGTTTGTCGGGCAACTGTTCACCGGTGTGGCGAGAATTGCGTCAGAATCGTCCGGAGGCTATTGAGCGGCCGGATCGTTGCGGCTAGTGTCGGGTTCCGTCCGAGGTTCACGAAACCCTGTGCGGTTTTCTGCCGCCGGAGGAGGAATTGCCTCATGCGCGCTCACAGCAGTGACGTCGACGTGGACCGGAACGCCCCGTCGACCCTGCACGGCCTGGCGCTGGCACAGGCCCGGCAGCGGCCGGACGCCGTCGCCGTCCGCCACGCCGGGCGCGCCACGACGTACCGGGAACTCGACGCCCGCAGCGCGGCCCTGGCCCGAGTGCTCCTCGAGCACGGCCTCGGCGCAGGCGAGCTGGTCGGGGTGTCCATGGCGCCCAGCGACCACATGGTGGTCGCCGTGCTCGCCGTGATGCGGGCCGGAGCGGCCTACGTCGCCGTCGATCCCGCCTACCCCGAGGAGCGCATCCGGTTCATCCTGGCCGACAGCGGCGCCCGTACGGTCCTGGTGGACGAGGCGTCCGCCTGGGTACCGGACCTGCTCGACCTGGCCGGCCTGCGGGCGGACCGGGCCGTCGAGCCGCACCGGCAGCCCGCGCTGCCCGAGGTGGATCACGACCAACTGCCGTACCTCATCTACACGTCCGGCTCCACCGGCCGCCCCAAGGGCGCCATGAACCGGCACTCAGGCGTCACCCTCACCATGCGCGCCCTGGCCGCCGCGATCGGCCTGGACCACACCGACCGGGTGCTCCAGGTGTCGTCGCTCAACTTCGACCTGTCCGTCATCGAGATCTTCGCCACCTTCGCGGCCGGCGGCACCGTCGTCGTACCGCGCGAGGCGGACCGTACCGATCCCGGCGCGCTGTTGGACCTGCTCGTCGCCGAGTCGGTGACCGTGTGGTCGTCGGCGCCGGCCCTGCTGCGTCCGCTCACCGACACCGCCCGGCGACGCGTCGGTACCCTGCCCGAGTCGCTGCGCACCGTGGTCCTCGCCGGCGACCGCTTCCCGCCAGCCATGGCCGCCACTCTGAGCGAACTGGGCCCTGCGGTACGGGCGTTCAACGTAGCCGGCATGACCGAGGTGTCGTGCTGCAGCACCGTGTACCCGGTGCGCAAGGAGGACGCCGAGAGGGACGCGATCCCCTGGGGGCACACCCTGCCCGGCCACACCGCCTACGTCCTCGATGAGGAGGGCCGCCCGGTAGCGCAGGGCGAGCGTGGCGAGCTGTACATCGGCGGAGCGGGCGTGGGGCAGGGCTACTGGCGGCGCCCGGAACTGACCGAGGAGCGGTTCCTGCCCGACCCGTTCGCGAAGACACCGGGCGCGACCATGTACCGCACCGGAGATCTCGCGGCCTTCAGGCCGGACGGCGGCATCGACTTCTTCGGGCGGCTGGACGGACAGGTGAAGATCCGGGGTGTCCGGGTGGAGACGGGCGAGCTGGAGGCCTCGCTGGAGCAGCATCCGGACATCCGCGAGGCCGTTGTCGTGGCCCGGCACCCCCGCGTCGGCGAGGGCTTCCTGGTCGGGTACGTGGTACCGGAGCCCGGTCGGCTGCTCACCGCGGCCCAGTGCCGCGACCACCTGGCCCGGACCGTCCCCGCCCATTCCTTGCCCGGACGGTTCTTCTTCCTCTCGGGGATTCCGCTGCTGCCGAACGGCAAGGCGGACCGCTCGGCCCTCCCCTTCCCCGAGGACCCGGCCCCGCCCGCCGCCGACGGCGCCGGACCGGACGACGCCCTGGTGAGCGCGGTGATCCGGGTCTGGGAGGAGGTCCTGGGCCGTCAGGGGATCGGCGCTCACGACGAGTTCAGCGAGATCGGCGGGCAGTCGCTCGCCGCGATGGAGATCGTCGGCCGTGTCCGCGAGGGCTGGGGAGCCGCCACCGGTCTCGCGGCCTTCCTCGACCACTCGACACCTTCGCGCTACGCGACGCACCTGCGCGCGGCCGGCGCCACGGCGCCCGAGAACTGACACAACTGTACGTCCCAACCAAGGAGAGGCATTCCCCGATGACCGCACCCACCGCCATCCCGGACGCCGAGCGGGAGATCGTCACCCGGATCGGCGCCTACTACGAGAAGGACGGCATGGCCGCGGACCGCGGCGAGGTGATCGGCTACCTGCTGATCTCCGAGCCGGCCCGGCAGCGCGCCAGCGAGATCAGCGCCAAGCTCGGGATCCCCCGGGACGCGGTCGACAAGATGTCCGACCAGCTGGTTCCGGCCGGGTTCTTCATCCGTGAGGAGGCCGAGGAGGGCGACTACTTCCTCACCCTGCAGGACGCCACCTGGCCGCGGGTCATCCAGCACACCTTCCTCAGCTGGCCGACCTTCCACCAGACCATGGCCGACGGCCTCAAGGCCCTGGAGGCCGAGGGCGCCTCCGCGCAGCGGCTCGCCCGGCTGCGGAACATGGAGAAGCTGTTCCGCTACCTCGCCGCCGAGATGCCCGCCCTCTGGCACCGCTACGAGAAGTCCGCCGCCGCTTGCTGACCGGCCCCGCAGGGCGGGCCACACGGACAAGGGGGAGTTCACCGATGCAGACACCGGCTCCGGTCACCCGTCCGGCGGTCGATCCCAGGTGGGTGCTCCGCCCGGAGCCCCGGGACACGGCCGTACTGCGGTTGCTGTGCGTGCCGTACGCCGGCGGCGGCACGGCCGTCTTCCACGGCTGGGCGGCGCGGCTGCCCGACTGGATCGACGTATGGCTGCTGCGGCTGCCCGGCCGTGAGGTACGGCTGCGGGAGGAACCCCGCACCGACCTGCTGGGCTTGGCCCGGGAGGCCGCAGCCGCCCTCGCGCCCGCCCTGCACGGTCCGTTCGCGCTGTTCGGGTACAGCCTCGGCGCCCTCATCGCCTTCGAGACCGCCCGGGGGCTGCGCCGCGCGCACGGCCTGGAACCCTCCCTGCTCACCGTGGCCGCTCGCGCCACCCCGGAAATCCCGCAGGCCGGGCACATGTCCCACCTGCTGTCCGACGACGAGTTCCTCGACGTGCTCGACCGGCGCTTCGGGGCTGTGCCTCCCCAGATCCGCCGGGATCCGGAGATGCGCGCCCTGTATCTGCCGGTGCTGCGCGGCGACATCACCATGCTGGAGACGTACCGGTACCGGGCCGAACGGCCGCTGCGGTGCGCGATCACCGCGCTGACCGGCAGCACGGACCGGGAAGCACGTGAGGAGGACATGCGCGGCTGGCGCCACCATGGCACGGCCGGCTTCACCCAGCACACCTTCCAGGGCGGTCACTTCTTCCTCCAGGAGCACCGGGACGCCCTGCTCGACCGGCTGGCTCAGGATCTGGCGCGCACGGTGGTGCCCTGACGGACCCTCTTCACCCATCAGGGGGGCGGAGGTTCCGTTTGTGTTGTGTGTTCAGTAAGTTCTGAATAGGCTGAACGGCATGGCTATCACACACGACGAAGCGGTGCGCTTCGCCGAGGACGTGGCCCTGTACTTCGAGCAGGACGCCGGACTTCCGAGGATCTCCGGACGCGTCATCGGGTGGCTGCTGATCTGCGACCCGGCCGAGCAGACGGCCGGTCAGCTTTCGGAGACCCTGGGCGCGAGCAAGGCATCGATCTCGACGTCGACCCGTCAGCTGATGCAGGCGGGTCTGGTGGAGAAGGTGTCGCTTCCCGGAGACCGGCGCACGTACTACCGGATCAACGACGAAGGCTGGGTCAACTCGGTGTTCGAGCGGCTGGCCGCTGTCACCCACATCCTCAAGGTGCTGGACAAGGGCAACGCGCTCCTCGCGCACGACCCCCCGGCCCGCCGGGCGCGGCTGGAGAACGTGGCCGACCTGTACCGATGGATGCAGAGCGAACTGCCGCCGCTGCTCGCCAGGCACCGCGAGCACCGGCATCACGATGGAGGAACGACGTGACCTTATCGGCGATCGAGACGACAGGTCTCAGTAAGCGGTATCCCGGCGGCCGCGGCGTCGCGGACCTGGATCTCACCGTGCAGCGCGGGGAGGTCTTCGGCTTCCTCGGCCCGAACGGGGCCGGGAAGACGACGACCATGAAGATGATCCTGGACCTCATCCGCCCCACCTCGGGCACCATCCGGGTCCTCGGACTCGACCCCGTCACCCAGGGTGCGGAACTACGGGCCCAGATCGGCTACCTGCCCGGCGAACTCGTCCTCGAAGGCTCGGAGAACGTGGGCGAGATGCTCGGATTCTTCGCCCAGTTACAGGGGAACGTCGACCCCGCCTGGGTGGACGAACTCGCCGGGCGGCTGGAACTCGACCGCTCCCGCAAGGTGAAGAGCCTGTCCAAGGGCAACAAGCAGAAGGTCGGCATCGTCCAGGCCTTCATGCACCGGCCCGCGCTGCTCGTCCTCGACGAGCCCACCAGCGGCCTCGACCCGCTGATGCAGCAGGTCTTCCTCGAGCTCGTCGGCGAGGCCAAGGAGGGCGGCCAGACAGTCTTCATGTCCTCGCACATCCTCAGCGAGGTCCAGGAGGTCGCCGACCGCGTCGCCATCATCAAGGACGGGCGCCTCGTCACCGTCAGCACCGTGGAGTCCCTCCAGCGGCAGGCGGTCAGCCAGGTCGAGATCCATTTCGGGGAGCCGTTCCGGACCGAGGACTTCACCGGACTGGAGCACGTCGGCGCAGTCCGGGCGGAGGACCGCATCCTGCGCTGCGTGGTCGACGGCAGCGTCGACGCCCTGGTCAAGCAGGTCGCCCGCTACCGGGTCGAGGCGCTGTTCTGTCACAAGCCCGACCTGGAAGCAATCTTCATGGACGAGTACGTCAAGGAAGGCGCCTCCGTTGTCCAGTGACCTTCCCGTCTTCGCCAAGGCGATGCGCGACCAGCGCCGCGCACTGCTGATGTGGCTGCTCGGCGTCGCCGTCGTGATGGCCATCTACACCTCCTCCTACGCGCAGGTGAAGAAACAGGGCAACGCCCTCGATTCGATCCCCTCCGGCATGGCGGGCGCCATGCACTTCGATGACCTCACCAGCGGCGCCGGCTTCCTCGAAGGCACCGTTTTCGGCCTGCTCGGACCGCTGCTGATGCTCATCTTCGCCATCTCCACCGGCACCCGGGCCATCGCCGCCCAGGAGCAGTCCGGCGTGCTCGATCTGTACCTCGCCTACCCCATCACCCGCCGGCGCCTCGGACTGGAGCGGTTCGGCGCCCTGTTCACCGCGGTGCTCGTCCTCACGCTGCTGATCGCGGTGGAGGTGGCCGGGCTGGCATCCTCCCAGGACATGCACGTGCCGGCCGGCCACGTCATCGCGGGCGCGGTCCAACTCGGGCTGTTGGCCCTGTTCTTCGGCGCCCTCGCCCTGTGCGTCGGCGGCGTCACCGGCAACCGCGCCGTCACGCTCGGCGCCACCAGCGCGGCGGCAGTCGGCTCGTACATCGTCAACGCGATCGCCTCGCAGATCGACGGACTGCACTTCCTGCAGCGCATCACGCCCTTCTACTGGGCCCAGGGCACCCGCCCGCTGCGGGACGGCTTCGACACCGTCGGCGTGATCGTCCTGCTCGCCGCCACCGCGGCCGTCCTGGCCGTCGGCATGCGGTCCTTCTCCCGCCGCGACATCAACACCTGAGCCGTGGCGCGCACGACAGCCTGACCACGCACCCCCGTTCCACCGCCCTGCCGGGGCTGGCGCGTCGGTCCGATCCCGCCTCTGCCAGGTGGGAGGCGGTGACCGCGATCGAACNGCGTGACCAAGTGGTCGATCTG